>NZ_JBSFGB010000027.1:0-117304 GCF_053596375.1 Streptomyces sp. NPDC001709
GCCACGGGCGGCAGCAGCCGCAGCGTGAGCACGGTCCCGGCGAGCAGCGCCAGCGCGGGCGCGGCCACCAGCAGCGGATCGATCCCGAGCGCCCCGGACCGGTCGGCGGCCACGCCCGCGGACCCCTGCCGCCCCAACTGCCAGTAGGCGACGGCGGCGACCGCGAGCAGACCGAGATCGGCACCGGCGCGCAGCGGAGCGGGGAGGGCACCGGTACGGCCGTCCCCACGCTTCGGCCGACGGGACGGTGCCGTGCGCCGCCCGCCCCGCCGGGACCGCGCCGACCGCGACCGGCCCCCTCGGTCCCCTGCCCCGGCACCCGCCATCGCCGGTACCGTCACCGCCAGCGCGCAGCCCAGGGCCGCCGCTGCCGCGACCAGCCGGACGAGCGGGCGACCGGCCGGGGGCAGGTCCAGGTGCAGGCCGAGCCGGGCCAGTGGGCCGTGCCCGGCGAGCAGCGCGGTGAGCGGGCCGGCGAGCAGGGGCGCGCACACGGCCGCGGGCAGCGCGAGGAGGACCGCCTCGGCCGCGGCGAGGGCGGCGAGCCGGGCACGGGAGGCGCCGCGCGCCCGCAACAGCCGTGTCTCGTCGGCCCGTTCGGTGCTGAGCAGCCTCGCCACCAGCAGCAGCGCGTACCCGGCGAGCAGCACCAGCTGCAGGGTGACGATGAGCAGCGTGGAGCGGGCGACGAGCAGCGAACGGTCCACCCGGTCCAGCACGTCCGGCAGCGAGGTCTGCGCCATCGTCGTACCGTGCAGTGCCGCGCGGCCGCGCAGGCCCGTGCTCCCGGCCCGGGCCGCCGTACGCAGCCGGCCGATCCGCCCGGTCGTCATGCGCGTGAAGTCCGCCGACGCGAGCCACGCCGTGGTCCCGGCGCTGACCCGGCCGCCGGTGAGGACGGAGGGGTCGGCGAGCAGTGGGCCGTAAGTCATGAAGCCGGCCTGTTTCGCCCCGCGGCCGAGCAGGTCGTCCAGCTGCCAGTACGGCGCCGTCACCGAGACGGGGCGGTACAGGCCGGTGATCCGCACCCGTACCGGCGGGCCGTCCAGCCGGTCGGTCAGGGTGAGCCGGTCGCCCGGCCCCAGCCGCAGCGCGCGGGCGGCGGTCTGCGGCAGCGCGACCTCGACTGAGCCGTCGGTGCCGCCGGTGGCGTCGGTACGGCGCGGGAGGCGGCCTGTGGTCAGCCGCAGTTGGGTGCGGTCCAGTGCCGCGAGGTAGGTGAGGTCGGGGTCGCCGGAACCGGCTGCGGGCGGCTTCGGCGAGCGGGGGAGCGCGTACGGGCCCGAGCGGCGCAGCGTCCGTACCGTCACCGGCAGGCCGTCGAAGGTCTCGCGGGCGCCCTCGCGTACGGCGGTGTCGGCGGCGGCGCGTCCGTCCGGCGGCACATCCGCCTTGACGATCAGCGCGGTGCCGGCCGCGGAGCGGGGGTCGGCCAGCGCATGGCGCAGCGCGGCGTCGCCGATCGCCGCCGAGTACGCGGTGAGGGTCGCCAGCACCGCGGTGGTCAGCACCACGGTGAGCAACGCCGCACCCAGCAGCACCCGGTGCGCACGCGCGCGTAAGAAGACGAACCCCGTCACCCGGCCCCCGTGTGTCCGGCACTCCAGACTTCCGGGCGATGCTGGCAGACCGGACCGGCCGGGGGTAAGCGGTTGTCGACCGGTCTATACCGGATCGTGACCGGAATACGGCGATGTCCGACCGGAATCCGACGTTCAGCTGCGCGGGTTCGGGCTCAGTCCGGGGTGTTCACCATCGACGCGGCGGCGTACGCCAGGTAGTTCCACAGCGTCGTCTCGTGCTCCTCGGACAGCCCGAGTTCGTCGACGGCCACCCGCATGTGCCGCAGCCAGGCGTCGTGCGCCGCCCGGTCCACGGTGAACGGGGCGTGCCGCATGCGCAGCCGGGGGTGGCCGCGGTGCTCGCTGTAGGTGGTGGGGCCGCCCCAGTACTGCATCAGGAACAGGGCCAGCCGCTCCTCGGCCGGGCCCAGGTCCTCCTCCGGGTACATCGGCCGGAGGATCGGGTCCTCGGCGACTCCCTCGTAGAAACGGTGGACGAGCCGGCGGAAGGTCTCCTCCCCGCCGACCTGCTCGTAGAAGGTCTGCTCCTGAAGCGTGCCGCGCCGAATCTCATTCACGCCTCCTATGGTCTCAGACCGGGTGACCGAGGTCTCAAGGCTTAGGACCCGCGGCCCGGCCCGCCCCCGCGGTGGATCGCCGCCCCTACTGTGGACCCATGGGTGCTCACGACACCGGGACCGGTGCCCTGGCCGTGGCCGCGCGGGCCGCGTTGGTGCGGGAGATCGACGCCGCCGGGGCCTGGGCGCGGGACCCGGTGTGGTGTGCGGCGTTCGCGACGGTGCCCCGGCACCTGTTCGTGCCGTACTACTACGTCGCCGGGCCGCGCGGTTATGAGCGCCGCTGGGGCGAGAGCCCTGAACCCGAGGCACGCGAGCGCTGGGTGCGCGGCGCCTACACGGACGCGCCGCTGGCCACCCGGCTGCGCGACGGCGAGCTGGTCTCCTCCAGCAGCCAGCCCTCCCTGATGGCGCGGATGCTGGTCGCGCTGGACGTCGAGGACGGCGACCGGGTCCTGGAGGTGGGCGCCGGCACCGGCTACAACGCGGCCCTGCTCGCCTTCCGGCTCGGCGACGACGACCTGGTCACCACCATCGATCTGGAGCCGGAGATCACCGAATCGGCCCGCCGGCACCTGGACGCGGCCGGGTTCCACCCCGCCGTCGTCACCGGCGACGGCGCGCGCGGGGTGCCCGAACGCGCCCCGTTCGACCGGATCATCGCCACCTGCGAGCTGTCCACGGTCCCGCGCGCCTGGCTCGCCCAGTGCCGCCCCGGCGCCCGGATCCTGACCCCGCTGGCCACCGGCCTGCTCGCGCTCACCGTGCGGGACCCGGCACACGGCGAGGGCCGTTTCCTGCCCACGGCCGCCTACTTCGTACCGCTGCGCGGCGACGGCAGGCCCGAGCCGGAGGGCGTGTCGCTCGCCGGGCTGCCGGGCCGGGCCCGCGACCAGGAGACGTTCCGCTTCCTGCTCGCGCTGACCCGGGGCACCCTCGATCCGCGGGAGGCCTACGCGCTGTGGGAGCGCGAGGGCATGCCGGAGCGCGAGCGGTACGGCGTCACGGTCGGCGGCGAGCAGGCCTGGGCATGGCTGGACGAGCCGCAGGGGCCGTACGCCTGGCCCCTGCCCTGACTCCTGCCGGCCGCCGCGACTCCTGCTAGCCGCGGCGGATGGTGATCGTCGTCCAGGCGCCCACGTGCACCCGGTCGCCGTCCTGGAGCGGAATCGGCACGAACGGCTGGATCGGTTCCTCGGACATGTTGACCGTGGTGCCGTTGGTCGAGTTCTGGTCGACGACCGCCCAGCTGCCGTCCGGCTGCTGCACCAGCACCGCGTGCTGGTGCGAGACGCCCGGGTCCTCCGGCGGCACCGACAGGTCGATGTCGGGGGTGTCGCCGGTGGAGTGCCGGCGGCGGCCGATGGTGATCTGGTTGCCGCCGAGCGTGCGCTGTTGCTCGGGCGAGTACGCGGGCAGGTTCAGGCCCGCGGCCTCGGGGCCGGAGCGCTGCATCATCGCCATGAAGTAGTCGCGGTCCGGACCGATGGTCGCCGTCCAGGTGCCCCGCTGCTGCGGGAAGCCGGGACCGCCGGGCGGGGCCTGCGTGGCGGCGGGCTGCGGATAGCCGTACCCGCCGCCGGGGCCCCCGGAGGGGCCGGCGGACGACGGCGGGGAGATCACCCAGTCGTCGTCCCCGCCACCGAAGGAGGGACCACCGGGGGGCGGACCGCCGGCGGGCCGGCCGCTCTCGCGGGGGAAAGCGGGTGGCGCGGGCGGACCCGGCTGCTGGTACGCCTGCGGGGCACCGCCGGGACCGGCACCCGGGCCGGCCTGCGGGGTCGGCCCGGGCGGCGGGGGCACCGGACGCGAGGGGTCGCCGCCGAAGCCGGAGGGACTGGGCGCGCCGGGACCGCCATGGGGCGGACCGGGGGGAGTGGGGGCACCGGGACCGGAGGGCTCACGTCCGAAGGGCGGCGGACCGGCGGGACCACCGGGGCCCTGCCCCTGACCGGGGCCGCCACCGAAACCGGACGGACCACCGGGACCGCCAGGTCCCTGACCCTGACCCTGACCGGGACCGCCGCCGAAACCGGACGGACCACCGGGACCACCGGGACCGCCAGGTCCCTGACCCTGACCCTGCCCCTGACCGGGACCGTCGCCGAAGCCCGAGGGGCCACCGAAGCCGCCCGGACCACCGGCACCGCCGGGACCCTGGCCCTGGCCGCCCCCGAAACCCTGACCCTGACCCTGGCCCTGACCGGTGCCGCCACCAAAGCCGCCCGGACCGCCCGGACCCGACGGACCCGGCGAGGTCGGCGGAGCCGACGGGCCCCGGTCGCTGCCGAACGGCGTCGGGCCCGACGGCTCGCTGCCGAAGGACGGGATCGGCTCGGCGGGCCGGTTCATCTGCGAGGGCCGCGAGCCCTGGTACTCGTACCCGTCATTGCCGCCGTAGGTCGAGCTCGGCGGCTGGAACCGCGGCTGCGGCGTGCGCGGCGCGGCCGGCGTGTACGAGGTGGCCGTGTTGGTCAGGAAGTTCCACCGGCACTCCTCGCAGAAGGGCGCGCCGCCCTCGCGGGGCGTGCGGCACTGCGGGCACAGCTCCGGCTCCGCGGCCGACGCGGCCGGCGGGCGGACGCCGGCCTGGCCGCCGGGACCGCCCGGTCCGGCGGGCGGCGGGAAGCCGTAACCGCCCGCGGGCGGGGGCGGCGGCGGGGGCGGAGGTACGGCACCGGCCATGCGGTGACCGCAGACCTCGCACCAGTCGTCGGAACCCGACTGGTGTCCGTTCGGGCAGGTCGGCATGTCGGCGCTTCCCCTTCTCCTACGCTTCCAGGGTCAGTTCTTAAGGGTCACTTCTTTACACGAACAGTCTTTGTGGACCGGGTCTCCAGAGTCATCTCATCGGCCTCGGCGACCCTCGTCTTCAACCGCACAGTACCTGTCGCGGCGTCGACCACGTCCACCACCTTCGCAAGCAGTTTCGCAGTATCGGCGTTCCCGGAGGCGTTGGCGAGCTGAACTGCGCGCCCCAGTTTGGCCGTTGCCCCATCGAAATCGCCCGCTTTGCGAAGATCGATCCCTTGCTGGATGGCTTGTGCCAGTTCGGCCTGCCCGGTGTAGTGGGCGACTTGGGGGTTGATGGAGGTGGAGGCCGCCATGTCGTCGGTCCAGACGGCCCGTACGAGGCCCTGTGCGCCGAGGTTCTGTACCGATCCGTCCGGTTGCGGCACGACCAGCGAGACCCGGGCCGCGAGCATCTCCTGGCCGAGGCCGGCCGCCGGGACCTGCACGCACAGGTGGTAGTCGCGGGACTCGTCGCCCCAGGACCCGGTCGGATAGTCCCCGGCACGCGGCCCGGCCTCGGTGCGGCGGCCGGTCAAGTCCTCGACGGTGGGCGCCACTTGCTTGACGAACCGGATGGTCGTGCCGACCGGCGTCCACACCCTGAGCGAGACGTCGGCGACCTCCTTGCCCATCGCCGTCTCCATCATCCGCGTGAAGTCGGCGGCGAGGCCCGCCGGGTCGGCCACGATGTCGGCGGTGCCGAGCAGCGCGGAGGCGATCCCTGTGACTTCTTTCACTTCCCAGTCGGTGCCCACGCCCCGTGCGTCACAGGTGAACCGTCCCGCACACGCCTCCAGCGTCGCCCTCAAATCCTCGGGAGACTCGTGTTCGTTGCGGCCGTCGGTGAGCAGGATGCCGTGCCGGATGCCGACGTCCGCCGAGTTCAGCAGCCGGTCGGCGAGCCGCAGCCAGGTGCCGATGGCCGTACCGCCGCCCGCGCTGAGCCGTCGTAGCGCCTGCTTGGCCTGTTCGCGGGTGGTGGCGTCGGCGATCGCGAGCCCGCCGCCGCCCGGATAGACCTCCTTGGCCACGTGCGTGCCGCCGATCACCGCGAAGTGCGTGCCGTCGCGCAGGGCGTCGATCGCGGCGGCCGTGGCGTCCCGGGCGCCCCGCATCTTGGTCGGCGGGTAGTCCATGGACCCCGAGCAGTCGACCATGACCGCCACGGCGGCGGACGGGCCCCGGCCCTGCGGGTACACCGGGGTCACGGCGCTGCCGACCGTACCGCCGCCGGTCGCCGTCACCGTGACGATCGAGTTGACCTCGCGCCCGCCCTCCGGCAGGTACTCGTTCTGATAGACGTCCATCGAGAACTGCGGCACATGCGACTTCGCGAAATTGGCCATGCGTACTCAAATCCCCCTTGACCGCCCTGCCGAAGCAGGGCGATGGCTGTGAACGGGCCGGTCCCCTCCGGCCCGTGGCCTCAGGCCGATCCTGCCCCCTGCGGCGGCACCGGGAACGGCACGACGGCCACTGTTACGTTGTCGTGGCCCCCGCCGTCCAGGGCGTGGCCGACCAGGACCCGGGCGCTGTGCAGCGGGCGCTCGGCCGCGTCCGCGGGCACGACCTCGGACATCTCCTCGGCCGTCTCGGCGTAGTTCCACAGGCCGTCGGTGCACACCACCACGACACCGGACCGGTCCGGCTTGAAGGACGCCGTGTGCGGCTCCAGTTCGTAGGCGTCCGCGCCGAGCCAGCCGGTGATCGCGTGGGCGCGCTCGTCGGCGTACGCCTCGGCCTCGCTCATCAGGCCTGCGGCGACCATCTGCGCGGCCCAGGAGTCGTCCTCGGTCAGCCGGGCCGGGGGCGCGCTGCGGTCGTCCGGCACCCAGTAGACACGGCTGTCGCCGACCCAGCCGACGACCAGCAGCCCGGCGGCGACCACCGCGCCGACGATCGTGCAGGCCGGGGCGTTCTGGTGCGGGGCGTGCTCGCGGGCCGTGGCGGGCTCCTCGGCGAGCGCGTTCACGGCCTGCGCGGCGGCGACGATCGCCTCGTGCATGGCCGTCTGCGGATGCGTGCCGCGCGGCAGGGCCGACAGCAGCGTGTCACCGGCCGCCTGGGACGCGGCCGCTGACGCGTCGTCGGGGCGGGTCGCGGAGGACACACCGTCGCAGACGACCGCGAGGGTGGCCGGCGTGCCGTCGGGCAGCGCGATGTGGCCGACGGCGAAGGCGTCCTCGTTACGGTGGTGGCGCAGGCCGCGGTCGCTGACGGCGGCCACCGGGCCCGACTCCCGCTCCAAGTGGTCGCGTTCCCGGGGCTGGGCGTGCCCGCAGTTCTCGCAGTAGCCGTCGCTGTCCACCCGGCCCGCCCGGCAGGCCACGCACAGCTGCGCGGGCTCCTGCGGTACGGCTGTCTTCTCGAGGTTCTCGGCCACGCGCGGGTCGGGCGCCTGCAGCGGGTACTCCTCGGGCTCCGCGGGCCGGTCGAAGCGCACCCCGGAACCGGCCTCTCGCCGGGCACCCGCGGTGGCCTCGCTGCCGGGCTCGTGGCCGTGCAGCGGCGCGCCGCCTGAGTCGGTGCCGGGCAGGTCGGCCGGCAGATGCGCCGGCGGCGGGGTGCCGGAGCCGGCCGGCTCGGGCGCGGGCCAGGCAACCCCCTCCAGGCCCTCCCCGGCGGTGCCGGTCATGGTGAGCGTCGGATGGTCCTGCGGCGGCTCGGGTACGACGGAGAGGTCGTACCCGCACGCTCCGCAGAAGAGGTCGCCCGACTCGACGGGCTCCGCGCAGCTCGGGCACTTCGCCAGTGCGGCCTGCTGGGGCATCTGCGACATCAACTACACCCACGTCCGGGGGCGGTAACGGTTGGCCCGTTCCACCAGTTCGATCCTCTCCTCGCCGCCGGGCGCCAGCCGGGCCAGCGTGCGGTAGGCGCGCTCCAGGCCGAAGCGGAGGCCCCGCTCGTCCAGACCGCTGCCCAGCAGCACCCGTCCGCCGGCGGCGGGCGCGGTGCCCTGGCTCCCGGAGAGTATCCAGTCCAGCGCCGAGCCGAGGACTTCCGCCGACAACTGCTCACGCCGCGCCGGGTCCAGACCGTACGCGTCCAGCGCCTCGACCTGCCCGGCGGCGGCCGTCAGGTCGTCCAGGAACGGTACGTCACCGGCCGTCGCCGTGCGCTGTCTGAGCCGCGCCCGGACCGCGGCGACCCGGGCGGCCGTGTAGTGGATGGAGGACTCCGGCACCGACTCCAGGGTCCGCACCGCGCCGTGCCGGTTCCCGGCCGCGAGCTGCACCCGGGCGAGCCCGAAGGCGGCGCTCACATAGCTGGGGTCGGCCGCCCACACCAGGTGGTAGTACTCGGCCGCGTTGTCCAACTGGCCCAGCACCTCCGCGCACAGACCGAGGGCCAGCTTCGGCGCGGCCTCGCCGGGGAAGGCGTCGTAGATCGCGTCGAAGGCGAGCGCGGCGCCCTCGAAGTCGCCGGTGACCAGGGCGGCGACGCCCCGGTACCACACCACCCGCCAGTCGTCGGGCCGTTGCTCGTCCAGCTTGGCCAGGCTCATCAGCGCGGCCTCGTGGTCGCCGCTCTCCAGCCGGGCCCGGATCTGCCGGAGCCGGGTCTCCACGGTCTGCGCGGGCGCCGCGTCCAGGGCGCTGATCAGCTCGGCCGGTGCGGAGGTCATGAGACCGGCGAGGAAACCGGCGTTGGGGTCGTTCGGATCGACCAGCGGGACCGGCAGGGCGAGCGCGGTGGCAGGGGCGTCGACGGGCTTGACCAGGGCGGGCGGCGGCAGCGCCGGGGCAGCGGGCGTGGCCTTGGACAGCGGCCGGGTCCCGAGGCGGGACACATCCCCGTCCAGCCGTGGGAACAACTCCCGGTCCACGACCCTCACTTCGGGCCCGAACAGCGTCGACAGGGCGGGCCGGGCCTGGCCGGTCTGCAGGGAGACCACCTCGCGCAGGACCCCCGTCAGCTGCTCGGCCATCTCCTGCGCGGAGGCGAACCGGCGGGCCGGGTCGGGGTCGGTGGCGCGGACCAGCAGCCGGTAGAAGGACTCGTAGCGGCGCAGGACGTCGACGGTCTCCGGGTCGGGCAGGGAGTCCACGTAGACGTTGGTGTACCCCTGGAAGTCGAAGGTGAGCACCGCGAGCGTACGGCCCACCGTGTACAGGTCGCTCGCCACCGACGGGCCGGCCTCCGCCACCTCCGGCGCCTGGTAGCCGACCGTGCCGTAGATCGCCGACTCGTCGTCGTCCATGCGGCGCACCGCGCCCATGTCGATCAGCTTGAGCTGGTCCTCGGTCTGGATGGCGTTGTCGACCTTGAAGTCGCAGTACAGCAGGTTCCGGCTGTGCAGGTGGCCGAGGGCCTCCAGGGCCTCGATGCCGTAGGCGCAGGCCTGCTCCACCGGCAGCGGGTCGCGGCGGCCCTCCGTCGTACGGCGGGCGTTGGCGATCTCCTTCAGGGACTTGCCGCCGACGTACTCCATGACGATGTAGCCGTCGAGGGAGCCGGTGCGCTGGTCCAGGTGCTCCACGAAGTTGTAGATCCGCACGATGTTGGCGTGCTCGATCTCCGCGAGGAAGCGCCGCTCGGAGATCGCGGCCGCCATCGCGTCCTGGTCGCCGGTGTCCAGCAGGCCCTTGAGTACCACCCAGCGGTCGGAGACGGCCCGGTCCACGGCGAGGTAGATCCAGCCGAGCCCGCCGTGCGCGAGACAGCCCACGACCTCGTACTGGCCGTGCACCACGTCACCGGCCTTCAGCTTGGGCACGAAGGAGTACGGGTGCCCGCACTTGGTGCAGAAACCCTCCGTGCGCCCCGGCCGCTCCCCGCGGGCCCGGCCCACCGGCGCCCCGCAGTCCGAGCGGGAGCAGAACCGCTTGCGCTCCGGCACCTCCGGGTTCTCGAGGACCATCGCGCGCGGGTCCGGCCGCGGCACCTGCGGCACATGCACCAGACCGGCGCCGAGCCGCCCACGGGTGGACGTCCCCGACGACGAACCCGAGCTGCGCACCGACACCGAACGCCCGGAGGAGCGGCCCGACAGGGACCGGGAGAGCCGCCCGGAGACCGAGCGGCGCGACTTCGACGACTGCGAGGACGTGCGCGAGCTGCTGCGCGAACTGCCGCTGTCCGCCGCGCCCCTGGTGATCCCGGTCGCGGGCGAGCCGACCATGCCCCTCGCCGACACCACCGGCGCGAGGCCGCAGGTGTCGCAGTACAGCTCGCCGCCGCCGACGTCCTCGTACGACCCCTCGCAGCCCGGCCGCTGGCAGGTCTGCCCCGGCTGACTCATGACTGGTCCCCCTTACGGTCGACAGGCGCGCCCGCGCCGCCGAGCAGCTCGGCCGCCAACTGCTGGTAGCGCAGCACGGCCTGCTCGGCCACCCGCAGATCACAGGGCGCGCTCCACAGCATCCGCCGGGCCGCGTCGTACCGCTCGACCAGGAACGGGTCCTCCGCGAGTCCGTGCCGGGCGACCTTCGCCTTGTACGCGTCCAGCCGGCCGCGCAGCTCGGCGCGGACCGCGAGCGGCGCGGTGACCGCGGTCAACGACTCGCGGGCGCGCAGCAGTTCGTCCTCCGCCTTCTGCTCCAGGGACTCCAGGAGCGGGGACAGGCGGTGCCACTGCGCCTGCCTGCGGTACTCGGCCGCCGTCGCCAGCTGCTCCTGGAGCACGGTCGGCGGGCCGCTGACCACCGGCACCTCGGTCGCCGCGATCTTCGCCAGCACCTCGCCGCGCGCGGTGCGGGCCTCGGCCAGGGTGCGGTCGGCGCGCGAGAGCACGTCCCGCAGCCGGATCAGCCGCGCCTCCGCGTCCTGCCGGACCGTCAGCACGGCGTCGATCTCCC
The DNA here is from genome assembly GCF_053596375.1 of Streptomyces sp. NPDC001709. NCBI lineage: Bacteria > Bacillati > Actinomycetota > Actinomycetes > Kitasatosporales > Streptomycetaceae > Streptomyces > Streptomyces sp. NPDC001709. Next base: position 10,735 of record NZ_JBSFGB010000027.1, read on the forward strand.
GGCGCACGTCCTCCAGGGCGCGCGCCTCACGGTCGTACACGGTCGTGTCCGGACGGCCGCCGCCGGGCGCCGAACTGCCCTCGGCCGGCACCCAGAAGGCGAGCGGGTCGGAGACGACGTCCTCGCGCAGCTTGGTCAGCGTGCGCGTGATCCGCTCCAGATCGTCACCGGAGGGGTGCTCGCCGGGACGCACGCCGACGGAGTGCGCGAGCTGCCGGGTGCGCTGCAGTTCCGCGGCGAGTAAATCGATCCGGGCGGGCAGCGCCGACCACACCGCGTCGGCGGCGACGACCAGGTCCAGGCTGGTCGCGTACAGCTCGTTCATCCGGTCGACCAGGCTCGCCAGCGAGAAGGACTCGCTGAGCGTGCCGTTCCCGGCCACGGTGACGGACGCGCCGCGCAGCAGCTCGGTCAGCTCCACCAGGTCCTCGCGGCTGGACCAGCGGCGCCGGCCGCGGATCTCACGGGCCGAGCGCAGCGCGTCCGCGTAGGCGTCGAAGTACCCCCACAGCAGGGTGATCTGCGCCTCCGTGGCCTGCCAGCGCTCTTGGGTGACACCGGTCAGTTCGGCGCCTTCGAGGAGTCTGCGGCCCGCGTGGTCCTGAAGCGCCAGCAGCGAGGTCTCGATCGCCTCGTGCTCCTGGCCGAGCCGCGCCAGCGCACGGTCCACCTCGTCCCGGTCCATTACCGGCCCGGCGGGGTCCGTGACGCCCATCGATCACCTCTCGCTGCTGTCAAGTGTTCCGGTCGGATGTGCTCAGCTCGTCCGCAGATACTGCGGCGCGGGCGGCTTGGACGCGCTCGAGTCCTTTCCCAGTGTCGCCGACAGCCATGTGTCGTACGACGCCTGCCAGCCGCTGGCGCGGTAGCCCACCAGGATGCGGTTGACCCGGCGTACCAGATCGGCGGCGTCCTTCTTCATCGCCACGCCGTAGTACTCGGTCGTGAACGCCCCGCCCTTCAGTTCGACGGTCGGGTCCTGTGCGGCCTGGCTGGCGGCGAGCGCGCCGTCGGTCACCACCGCGTCCACCTCGCCGAGTTGCAGCCTGACCAGACAGTCGAGCTGGTTCGGGACGGTGGTGGAGATGTCGGTCGAGGCGGGCAGGGTGCCGCCCTTCTTGTCGGCGTCCAGCTTGGTGTACGCCGTCGAACCGGCCGCCGTGCAGACCCTCTTGTGCGCCAGCGTGGCGTTGTAGCCCGTGACGGAGGACGACTTGGGTGCGAGGACCTGCTGCCCGGTCTTGAAGTAGGGCGCGGAGAACGCCACCTGGGACAGCCGGTCACAGGTGATCGTCATGGTCCGTACGACCATGTCCACCCGGCCGTCCTCTATGGCGGAGATGCGCTGGCTGGTCGGAATGGCCTTGAACTGCACCGCGTCCGGGTCGCCGAGGATGTCCTGCGCGATCCGGTGCACCAGGTCGATGTCGAAGCCCTCCAGCTCCGCGCCCTGGGTGTTCGGGTTGCGGTAGCCCCAGTGGTAGCTGTTCTGGTCGACGCCGACGATCAGCTTGCGCTTGGCGCCCGTACGAGCCTTGATCGCGTCGATCGTCGGCCCGTCCGCGCCGGACGGCGACAGCGTCTGGTTCTGCGCCTCGGAGGGCTTGCAGTCCTCGGCGCGGGCCTGGGTGCCGGCCGCCACGCGCTGCCCGGCGGGCCTGCCCCCCTGCCCTGCCCGCTGGGCGCAGGGCAGCAGCAGGACGAACGCCAGGGCCAGCGCGCACAGCACCGCCATCGCGCCGACCCCGCCCCAGCCCCGCAGGGAGGCCCGTACACGCGCCGCGTACATCGTCATGCCCCCTGTCACCGGTACTCCGAAAGTCTGCGTCCGATGCCGAACACGGCACCGGCCGCGCCGAGCACCGCGAGGACGGCCGCGCCCACCGGCAGCCCGGTCATGGCGTCCCGCCCGTCGCCGGCGGCCTGCGCGAACTCGTCCTGCTCGTGCTCGATCGCCCGGGCGAGACTGCGGTCGACGCCGTCGAAGCACTGGCCGGTGGCGCCCTGGGCGCCGATGACCTCGTCCAGCGCCTGCTGGTAGTTGCCGTTCTCGTCCTCGGTGCGGGCCGCGGTGTGGCGCTGTTTCCACACCGCCATGTTGCTCTCGGCCGTCTTGACCGGCGTACGGCCGCCCTGGTCGTCGGCGAGCTGCTCGGCCTGGGTCAGGCCCTTGCCGAGGGTGGTCAGGTCCTTGTCGAAGTCGTAGTAGTACGCGTCGTACGTCCGCCCGCCCACCGTGATGGTCTCGGCGCCGCGTGCCACCAGGCTCAGGTTCTCGTTCCCGCGCGCCTTCAGGGAGGCGATCCGGGCGTCGTGCAGGACGGTCAGCGAGCGGATGCCGTGGTCGTAGGAGCCGTTCAGCTCCGCGCGGGCCACCGCGTGCCCGACGACCAGCCACAGCAGGGCTATGGCCGTGGCGCCGGAGGCGGCGACCAGGCCGTGGTTGAGGACGCGGTTGGTGCGCCGGTAGGTGCGGTGCTGGGCCCAGCCGAGCGCGGCCAGGGCGAGCACGCCGAGCCCGATGGCGATCCACGGGTACGGCGTGGCGCTGCCGTAGTCGGCGTCGAGCCGCTGGTTCTCCTTGGTGTAGAGATCCTCCGCCGCCGGGAGCATCTCCTTCTGCATCTTCTCGTTGGCGTACCGCAGATAGGCGCCGCCGACCGGATACCCCTGCCGGTTGTACGTCCGCGCCCGCTCGATGAGCCCCTTGTACTCGGGCAGCAGTTTGTTCAGCTTGGCGATCGTCGCCTCGGAGGCCGAGCCCGGCTCGGCATTGGCGGCGGCCGTGACGAGACCGGACGCGGCGGTCTGGATGTCCTTCTCGTACCGGTCCCGGGAGGCGGCCGTCTCCTGCCCTCCGGCCAGAAACCCGCTGGACGCGGCCGTGTTGGCGTCGGCCAGCGACCGATAGATGTCGGCCGCACCGGAACTGAGCGGCTGGCTCCTGTGCAGCACGTCGTCGGCGGCGGCCGCCCGCTCACTGGCCTGCCAGGCGGTGACCGCGCCGAACGCCACGACCAGCAGCGCCAGCACGGCCCCGATGATCCGCAACCGCCCCGGCTCGGTGGTCGCCGCGCCCTTCAGCCGCTCGACACCCTCGGCGAACGCGGTCCGCCGGGCGGCCGGGGCGGGGGAGCCGGTGGGAGCCGGCCGGCCGGGCTGTGCGGGGATGCCGGGGGCGGCGGGCATGCCGGGGCCCGCCACTGGTGGCGCTGCGCTCTTCGGCGGGTGTGTCACTCGACCTCCCCCAGGGTCATCCGTTCGCCGCCAAGTATCGCCGCAGGGACTGACATCCGCACCGGCCTTCACTGGATCTTGATCGGATCGCAGCGTGCGCTGCTCATGAATACGCCGGGCGCAGGTGTTCGGTTCCCCCGGGGGAGGTGCCGGTGTGGTGGAGTGGCGGCTATCCCTCCCAGTACCCCCGCGCCCGCACCTGCGCCTGCGTGTCCGCCCCCAGGTGGTCCAGGCCCAGCAGGGCCGCGCCCAGGACCGGGCTCGCCGTGACCACCCGGACGTCGGCCTTGGGGGCGCGGGCGGTCAGCAGGTCGCGGATGCCGTCGTCGAGCAGGGCGTGGCCGGCCGTCAGGACGCTGCCGCCCAGCAGGACCGGCGTCTCCTCGTCGAGCAGGTCCAGCCGGGTCAGCGCCACCGTGGCCAGCACCGTCACCTCCTCGGCGAGCCGGGCGACGAGCGCGCGGGCCACCGGGTCGCCCTCGGCGGCCGTCGCGAAGAGCACCGGAGTCAGCTCGTGCCGGCGGTCGTGGTCGATGTGCTCCAGGTGCAGCGCCTCGATCAGCGCGTACATGGTCGGCAGCCCGAAGTGCGCGGGCAGGGTGCGGGCGAGGGCCGTCGGCCCGCCCCGGCCGTCCTCCGCGCGGGCCGCGCACCACAGCGCCTCCTCCGCCAGGCCCCAGCCCCCGCCCCAGTCACCGGAGATACGGCCGATGGCCGGGAAACGCGCGGTACGGCCGTCGGGGCGCATGCCGACGCAGTTGATGCCCGCACCGCACACCACGGCCACCCCGCGCGGCTCGGCGACGCCCGCCCGCAGGATCGCGAAGGTGTCGTTGCGCACCTCCACCGACGCGCCCCAGCCGCGCGCCCGAAGCGCCGTCGCCAACTGCTCCTCCTCGACCGGGAGATCGGCGTTGGCCAGGCACGCCGAGACATGCGAGACGGACGTGACGCCCGCGTCCGCGAAGGCGCGCCCCACCGGTTCGGCCAGCGCGTCCAGCGCCGCCGGCACCCCGACCGCGGGCGGGCGGAAGCCACCGCCGCGGGCCGTGGCCAGGACCTCCCCGGCGGCGCCGACCACGGCCACGTCGGTCTTGCTGTTGCCCGCGTCGATGGCGAGCACGGTCGAGATCAGGCCCACGCGAGGTGCTCCCGGTTGTGTGCGATCAGCTGGTCGGCCAGGGCGTCGGCGTACTCGTACTGGCCGATCAGGGGGTGGGAGAGGAGAGCGCGGAAGACACGGTCGCGGCCTCCGCGCAGCGCCGCCTCCAGGGCCAGGTCCTCGTACGCCGTCACGTTCGCGATCAGCCCGGAGAACAGGGGGTCCGGCTCCGGCACCGGCAGCGGGGCGGGGCCGTTCGGGCCGACGGCCGCCTGGACCTCGATCACCGCGTCGTCGGGCAGGAAGGGCAGCGTGCCCCGGTTGACGGCGTTCACCACCTGGTACGGGCTTCCTCCTGCGCCGAGCAGCGCCGCCGCCAGGTCCACCGCCGCCTCCGAGTAGTAGGCGCCGCCGCGCTTGCCGAGCAGCGCCGGTTTCTCGGCCAGGGACGGGTCGCCGTACATCGTCAGCAACTCCCTTTCCATGGCGGCCACTTCGCTGGCGCGGGAGGGCTTGGTGCGCAGTTCGCGTACGACCTCGTCGTGGGCGTAGTAGTAGCGCAGGTAGTAGGAGGGGACCACGCCCAGGCGGTCCAGCAGGGGGCGCGGGAGGTGGAGGTCGTCGGCGATCGCGTCGCCGTGCTCGGCGAGCAGCTTGGGCAGGACGTTCTCGCCCTCCGGTCCGCCGAGGCGCACCCCGGTCTCCCAGGTGAGGTGGTTGAGGCCGACGTGCGCGAGGTGGACGTCCGCCGGGGCCACGCCGAGCATGTCCGCGAACTTCCGCTGGAAGCCGATCGCCACGTTGCACAGCCCGACCGCGCGGTGCCCGGCCTGGAGCAGGGCGCGGGTGACGATGCCGACCGGGTTGGTGAAGTCGATGATCCAGGCGCGCGGGTTGGTACGGCGGACCCGTTCGGCGATGTCGAGGACGACCGGGACCGTGCGCAGCGCCTTGGCCAGACCGCCCGCGCCGGTGGTCTCCTGGCCGACGCAACCGCACTCCAGCGGCCAGGTCTCGTCCTGCTCGCGGGCCGCCTGGCCGCCGACGCGCAGCTGGAGCAGGACGGCGTCGGCGCCGTCGACTCCCGCGTCCAGGTCGGCGGTGGTGACGATCCGGCCGGGGTGACCCTGCCGGGCGAAGATCCGGCGGGCCAGGCCGCCCACCAGCTCGAGGCGGTCCGTGGCCGGGTCCACGAGGACGAGTTCCTCGATGGGCAGGGTGTCCCTGAGGCGTGCGAAGCCGTCGATGAGTTCGGGGGTGTAGGTCGAGCCTCCGCCGACCACGGTGAGTTTCATATGCGGATCAACCCTTTACTCCGGTGAGGGTGACGCCTTCGACGAACGCCTTCTGGGCGAAGAAGAACACGAGGATCACGGGGGCCATGACCAGCACGGTCGCGGCCATGGTGAGGTTCCAGTCCGTGTGGTGGGCGCCCTTGAAGGACTCCAGGCCGTAGGACAGGGTCCAGGCGCCCGGGTTCTCGGACGCGTAGATCTGCGGGCCGAAGTAGTCGTTCCAGGCGTAGAAGAACTGGAAGAGGGCCACGGCGGCGATCCCGGGCCTGGCCATCGGCAGGACCACCCTCAGGAGGGTCCTGAGGTCCCCGCAGCCGTCGACCCTCGCCGCGTCCAGGTACTCGTTCGGGATCGTCATCAGGAACTGGCGCAGCAGGAAGATGGAGAACGCGTCGCCGAACGCCATGGGGATGATCAGCGGCCACAGCGTGCCGGACAGGTCCAGCTGCTTCGCCCAGAACAGGTACATCGGGATGATGACCACCTGCGGCGGCAGCATCATCATCGAGATCACCAGCATCAGCGACAGGTTGCGGCCCCGGAAGCGGAACTTGGCGAGCGCGTACGCCACCGGGATCGACGAGACGACGGTGAGCACGGTGCCGAGGCCGGCGTAGATCAGCGTGTTCTTCCACCAGGTCAGGAAGCCGGGCGTGGCGAAGACCTTGCGGTAGTTGCCCCACTCCCAGGTGTGCGGGATCAGATCCCGGCTGAGCGCCTGGCTGTCGCTCATCAGCGAGGTCAGGAACACGAACACGAACGGGAGGGTGAAGAAGAGCGCGGCGGCGACGCCGAGGGAGTGCACCGCGACCCACTCCAGCAGCGCCCTGCGGCGGGCGGTGCGCTCGGCGGCCGTGGCGGGTGTCCTCAACTCCACGGGTTTGTCCAGTACTTGGGTCATGGTCAGTCACCTGCCTGGATGAGACCGCCCCGGCGCCGCATCAGGAACCCGGTGAACACCATCGACAGGGCGAAGAGGACGAGGGCGACGACACACGCGGAGCCGTAGTCGAAGCGCTGGAAGCCGAGGTTGTAGACGAGCTGGGGGAGGGTGAGCGTGGACTTGTCCGGGTAGCCGGGCTCGAACTGGGTGCCCGCGCCCTGGATCACCCCGGAGGCGACCTTCCCGGCGATCAGCGGCTGGGTGTAGTACTGCATGGTCTGGATCACGCCGGTGACGACCGCGAACATCACGATCGGGGAGATGTTCGGCAGGGTGACGTACCGGAAGCGCTGCCAGGCCGAGGCCCCGTCCAGTTCGGCCGCCTCGTACTGCTCGGCCGGCACGTCCAGCAGTGCGGCCATGAAGATGACCATCAGGTCGCCGATGCCCCACAGCGCCAGCAGGGTCAGGGCGGGCTTGGACCAGGTGGGGTCGTTGAACCAGCCCGGCGCCGGGATGCCGGCCTTTTCGAGTATCGAGTCGACCGGGCCCGTGCCGGGGTTGAGCAGGAAGGCGAAGGCCATGGTCGCGGCGACCGGCGGGGCGAGGTACGGCAGGTAGAAGAGGGTACGGAAGACCCCGGTGCCGGTCTTGATCTTGGTGATCAGCAGCCCGATGCCGAGCCCGAAGACGACCCGGAGCGAGACCATCACCACGACGAGCCAGAGCGTGTTGCGCAGGGCCGGCCAGAAGAGCGGGTAGTGCTGGAAGACGTAGGCCCAGTTCTTGCCCCCGCTCCACGTCGGCGGCTTGAAGCCGTCGTAGTGCATGAAGGAGAAATAGACCGTGGAGATCAGCGGGTACGCGAAGAAGACCGCGAAACCGATCAGCCAGGGCGACATGAAGGCGAGGGTCCTGAGCGCCGACCGGCGGCGCTTGGACGCCAGAGTGACGGTACTCATCGGCTACTTCGCCTGTGCGATGTCCGTGTCGATCTGCGCGGCAGTCTTTCGCAGACCGGCCTTCAGATCGGTGACCTTGCCGCCTTCGTAGTCGTAGCCGAACTGCTGGATCGTCACCAGGTACACACCGCCGTTGATCGAGGCGGGAGTGGTGGTGGAGTTCGGGTTGGTGGCGATGTCCAGGAACGTCTTGAAACGCGGGTCGTACGTCAGCTTCGGGGACTTCAGCGCGGCCAGGGTGGACGGCACGTTGTGGATGTCGTTGGCGAAGCCGACCAGGGCGTCGGTGTCCGTGGTGATGTACTTGACGAATTCCCAGGCGGCGTTCTGCTTGTGGCTGGTGGCGGCGATGCCCGCGATGGTGCCGGTGATGTAGCCCTTTCCGTACTGCGCGACCTGGTCGTCGGGTACGGGCAGCGGGGCGACGCCGATATCGAACTTCGGCTTGGCCTGCTCGGCCATCCCGAGCCGCCACTCGCCGTCGAGCTGCATGGCGACCTGGCCGGTGTGGAAGGGGTGCTTGGGACCCCACTCGTCACCGAGGGTGGCGCGGAACTTCTCCAGCTTCTGGAATCCGCCGAGTTCGTCCACGAGCCGCTTCTGGAGTTCGAAACCCTTCTGGAACGCCGGGTCCTCGGCGAGGTTCGACTTGCCGTCCTTGCCGAAGTACGTCGGCGAGAACTGGGCGAAGTAGTGCTCGGTGGTGGACTCCCAGCCGTGGTAGTCCGGCATGAATCCGAGCTGCTTGTAGGAGTCCCCGTCGGTGATGGTCAGCTTCTTGGCGTCGGCCTCGAACTCGGACCAGGTTTTCGGCGGGCCGGCGATACCGGCCTGCTTGAAGGCCGTCTTGTTGTAGTAGAGCCCGTACGCGTCACCGAGCAGCGGCGCCGTGCAGCGGTTTCCGTCGAACCGGGTGTACTCGTTCATCGGTTTCGGGAAGGTCTTCTCCGGATCGATGCCCGACTTCTTGAAGAAGGGGTTGAGGTCGACCAGCGCGCCGGAGGAACAGAACTTTCCCACGTTGTTGGTGGTGAAGGAGGAGATCACATCCGGCGCCTTGTCGCCACCGGACCGCAGCGCCTGGTTGATCTTGTCGTCGGTCATGTCGCCGACGATGTTCACGTGGATGTTGGGGTGCGCCTTCTCAAAGCCGGCGACCAGCGACTTGACGGCCTTCACCTCGTTCTGCGCGCTCCAGGCGTGCCAGAAGTTGATCGTGGTGTCCTTGGAGGCGTCGTCCGTGGCGCCGGAGTCGGACTGGCCGGTGCAGGCGGTGGTGAGGAGGGCCAGCGAAGCGGTCACGGCAAACGCCACTTTTCGGGCAGCTGAGGGTATGACTTCGGGCATGGCGAGGTCTCCCAGGGGGATGGGGTGGGTGAGAGAGGGGGCGCTTCAGCGCGAGGTGTCGAAGACCTCGTCGCGGGTGGTGACCAGCGCGGACTCCAACGCGCCGCGCAGCACGGGGTGTTCGTGGACGTCGCCGACGAGGAGCCGGGGCCGGGCCGCGGCCAGCTCCTCCAGCTCGGCCTGGACGAGGGCGCGCAGCACCTCGCCACCGGCCGTCAGCGCGGAGCCGCTGAGGACGACGAGTTCGGGGTCGAGGACGGAGACGAGCGAGGCGAGACCGGTGGCGAGCCGGGTCGCGTAGGTCTGGAGCAGCTCGCGGTAGGGGCCGCTGGTGTGATCGGCGCCCCGGGCCACGAGCTCGGCGGCGACCTCGGTGTACGGCCCCGACGGCACATCCTGGATACCGAGTTCCCGGGCCAGCTTCGGTACGGCCTGGGAGCCGGCCAGCTCCTGGTAGCCACCGCTGTTGGCCTTGGTCACCTGGCGCACCAGGGGTGTGCCCGGCACCGGCAGGAAGCCGACCTCGCCGGCGCCGCCGGTCCAGCCGCGGTGCAGCCGGCCGCCGAGGACCAGGGCGGCGCCGAGGCCCTCCTCGTTCCACAGGAGCACGAAGTCGCCGTGGCCCCGGGCGGCGCCGAGCCGCTGTTCGGCGAGGGCGACGAGGTTGACGTCGTTCTCGTACTCCACCGGCATCGGCAGGGCGGCGGCGAGTTCGTCGAGCAGGGTGGGGGAGTGCCAGCCGGGCAGATGGGAGGCGTAGCGCAGCCGCCCGGTGTTGGGGTCGAAGGCGCCGGGGGTGCCGATGACCAGCCGGTGCACATCGGCCCCCGCGAGCCCGGCGGCCTTCACGGCACCGTCGAGCGCGTCGGTCACCTGCTGTACGACGGGCTGGGCGGGCCGCCGCCCCGGGGTCGGCAGCTCGTACTCGCCCACCGTCCGGCCGGTGATGTCGGCGACGGCGGCGCGGATGCGTTCCGGGGTGACATCGAGGCCGGCGGCGTGTGCGGCCGTGGGGTTGACGGCGTACAGCTGGGCGTTGGGGCCCGGCCGGCCCTCGCTGGTGCCGGTCACCCGGACCAGGCCGGCCGCCTCCAGGCGGGCCAGCAGCTGGGAGGCGGTGGGCTTGGACAGGCCGGTGAGCTTCCCGATCCGGGTGCGCGACAGGGGCCCGTGCTCCAGCAGGAGGTCCAGGGCGGCGCGGTCGTTCATGGCGCGCAGCACACGCGGGGTGCCCGGCGTACCGGCGGTTCCTGCCATGGGTCGACACCTGCCTTTCCAGCCGCCCAGCTTCTCAGTGACCTGGGCGGACGTCCAGTCTTGATCACCGGGTCGCCGTAGATCACTGTTAGGAAACTTTCCTATTGGGGTGGGAGGAACGTAAGCCCAGGACGAAGGGGGCGTCAATAGACAGCGCCGCCGAGGAGACGGAGTCGTTATCTCGGGGGCGCCGGGCTGGTCAGCCGGTGATGAAGGGGGCGGTGTCGAGGGTGGGATACGGCGCCGGGAGGGGGAGCGGTTCGCCGAGGCTCACCTTGGTGTCGGTGTCGTAGTAGGCCTCGGTGGGGTCGTCGCCGGGGAGGACGGGGTCGGTGTAGCAGTGGGCCGTTTTGGAGTGGCGGTCGATGAGGACGTAGACCGGAATGCCAGCGGCGGCGTAGGTACGGAGTTTGGGGCCGGTGTCGGTCTCGTGGTTGGTGGAGGTGACCTCACCGACGAGGGCGAGCATGTCGATGGGGTACCAGCCTTTATGGGCCTTGCAGTACGCCTCGTCCAGCTCGGACGGCCTGCGGCGGCGGACATAGAAGTCGGGGACCACCAGTGCCATAGTGCCCCCGTCCTTGTTCGCGGCACGGTAACCGTTGTTGAAACCAGCGAGGCGGATCCCGGCGGCTCGGAACTGGAAGTACAGCTCGCCGGCTCCATCGTTATGGTTGTCGTTCGGCTGCGGCGGCACGATGGCCATCCCCTCGACGTACTCGGGTCGAGTCGGCGCCAGCGACGCTTCCTCGATCGCGATCAACAAATCGATGGGGTCCTGCTTCGGCTCCACGATCGGCTCCATGATCGGTTCGGCGCTCATCGCTTCTCCTCGTCGCACTGATGCCAGGCTAAGCCCGCGCTGGGTGCCCCGGCAGAACGATGGGGCACCCCATGCGCACCGCACGCCGGAATGCCCCACCTGTTCACTCGAACGAGTGTGCTGAACCGTTCCGCTCGCTACTTGCCCGGAGGCGTGGGCGACTCCGGAGCGATCGGTGCCGTCGCCTTCGCCTGCGGGGAGTCCGGGTTGGAGTACGTCGACGGGGACGCCACCGCTGCCGTCGGATCGGGGGTGTCCGCCGCGTCCTCCGTCGCCGTCGCACCGCCCACGATGCGGATGTGCGCCGCGTCGAACGCCCGCTTGATGCGCCAGCGGAGTTCGCGTTCGACCGTCAGGGACTTGCCCGGCATGGTCTTGGCGGAGACGCGGACCACCATGGAGTCGATCAGCACCGAGTCCAGGCCGAGGACCTCGATCGGGCCCCACAGCAGCTCGTTCCAGGGCTCTTCCTTGCTCATGTGCTCGGCCACGTGGTCCAGCGTGGACTTCACGCGGTCCAGGTCCTCGCTCGACTTCACCGTCACGTCGACCCCGGCCGTCGCCCAGCCCTGCGAGAGGTTGCCGATCCGCTTGACCTCGCCGTTGCGGACGTACCAGATCTCGCCGTCGGCGCCGCGCAGCTTGGTCACGCGCAGACCGACCTCGATCACCTCGCCGGTGGCCACCCCCGCGTCGATCACGTCGCCGACGCCGTACTGGTCCTCCAGGATCATGAACACACCGGACAGGAAGTCCGTGACCAGGTTCCGGGCGCCGAAACCGATCGCCACACCCGCCACACCGGCGGAGGCCAGCAGCGGCGCCAGGTTGATCTTGAAGGTCGACAGGATCATCAGCGCGGCCGTACCGAGGATCAGGAAGCTCGCCACCGAGCGCAGCACCGAGCCGATTGCCTGCGACCGCTGCCGCCGCCGTTCGGCGTTGACCAGCAGCCCGCCCAGCGCCGTGCCGTCCACGGCCTGCGCGGTGCGGGACATCCGGTCTATCAGCTTGGTTATCGCCCGGCGCACCATCGCGCGCAGGGCCACCGCGATCACCAGGATCAGCAGGATCTGCAGACCCATGGCGAGCCACGTCGACCAGTTCTGCTCGACCCAGCTCGCCGCGTTCGTCGCGCTCTGCTGGGCGTCCTGGAGCGATGGGACGGCCGGCTGTGTCGATCCCGAGGGAGAGCCCGAGGGAGAGGGGGTCGGCGACGCACCGGCGGCCAGGAGGGCGGCGGGCAAGGACGACACGACAGGTACCTCCAAGGTGCTGCGCGGTCCGGCCGGCGGGGCGGTCAAGGTCACGAAAAGGTCACCGGACGGACAGGACCACCACACTAACGGGGCATTGTGTGTGTCCCGCGCGGATCCGCCAAGGAGGGGCGCGGGAGAGACAGGGCTCACCCTGGCTTGAACAGGCCATGATCCGGGGGATGTATCGGGTGTGGTCGAAAACACTCCCAGCCCGTTACCGGGACATGGTGGCGCTTCCACCAGGCATGAGGGGAGACTGACTGCAGATCGTCCCGGCGCGAGCCACGCGCCGCCGACGCCCAAGGAGGCACCCGTGCCGCATGTCCTGGTCCTCAACGCGTCGTACGAGCCGCTCGGCGTCGTACCGCTCCGCCGCGCGCTCGTCCTCGTCCTGGAGAACAAGGCAGTCGCCTTGGAGGAATCGGGCGCCTATATGCACAGCGCAACCGTCACAGTCCCCGCACCCAGCGTGGTCCGGCTCAAGCGATTCGTCCGGGTTCCCTATCGGGGGCCCGTTCCTCTCACCCGACGCGCACTCTTCGCGCGCGACGGGGGCCGGTGCATGTACTGCGGTGGCGTCGCAACCAGCGTCGACCACGTCATCCCGCGCAGTCGCGGGGGCAAGCACGTCTGGGACAACGTGGTGGCCTCCTGCCGCCGCTGCAACCACGTGAAGGCCGACCGCCACCTCGTCGAGCTGGGGTGGCGACTGCGGCACAAACCGGCTCCGCCATCCGGCCTGGCCTGGCGCATCATCGGAACCGGGCACCGGGATCCGCAGTGGTTGCCTTACTTGCAGCCATACGGCGCGGATGATGCCTTGGCCCGGATCGACGGCATTTCTGCCTAGATCCGGGCTTGTGTTGTTTTACGCCTGAGGGGGCGTGGTGGCACAGCCCCGCGCCCCTCTAGGCAGGACGCGCACCCCGTGCTGCGTAGAGGGCGGCGCCCAGCGTGAACGCGATCAGCGCCGCCGCCCACGCGCCCCCCTCCGCCCCCGGCTGCATCGGCCACGCCCACACCGTTGCCGCACGGCCGCGTACGCCGTTGGAGCCCAGGCAGACGGCGGAGACGTAGGCGAAGGCCGGTAGCCAGCTCAGGCGGGCGCCCAGGAGGGCGGCGGAGGCCGCGGCGAGGCCCGTGCAGCCCAGGGTGTTGCGGATCATGGCCGGTGAGCCGAAGGCCGGTGCGTGCCCGAGGACCGCCGGTGGCAGCAGCGCCGCGGCCAGGCCGGTCAGGGCCACGAGGTGCGCCAGACGGCGTGGCCACCAGGGGCGTACGGCCGTACGGTCCAGTTCGTCCGAGGGCGTGTGGAGGCTCGTGCCGATCACCGCGCTCGCCAGCAGCGGGGCCAGGGCGACGACCGGGACGCGCCGCTCGGGGTCCAGGTAGGCGTCCAGGCGGCCGGCGGCCCACACCGCGAACGCGGCCGTAGCGGCGAGCGCGGCGAGGGCGAGCGGGAGGGCACGGGAGCGGGCGTAGAGGAGAAGGCCGGTCATAGGGACGGCAGCCCCTTTCCGGCACAGTCGCCCCGCGCCGCGAAGAACGCCGACAGCCAGGCCCGGCGTTCCGCGTCCCCCCATGCCCGTCAGCCGGGCCCGGGCCGCCCGGCGCTCCCTCAGCTGCGCCTTCTGGGCCGCGGTGCCCCGGGCGTCGTGATCGTCGAACGTGTCCTGCAGCACCTCGCGCACCACCTCGGGGTCGGCGCACCGGCGTGTCAGCCGGGCGTGCAGCCAGCCCGCGTGCCGGTCGTACAGCGCGGCCATCGCGGCCGCGTCCCCCGTGGCGACGGCCCGCAACAGCGCCGCGTCCCCGGCACCCGCACCGGCTCCCCCGTCGTTCTCCGGCTGGCCCCCCATGGGGCGGAACAGTCTCACACCCCCTCTATCGATCACCGGTCCGGCACCGGATCACGGCCACCCCTTTCAGGTGCTCCGGGAATGGGAGCGAGTGCGGACGCTGTGTCTGGGTAGGTCTGCCGTAACCCGTTCAAAGCCGCACCATCCGACCGACTCGATGTCCGACCGACTCGTTCGGCCGACTGAAGGAGGCCCGCGTGCCCGCACCGGCTCGACTCTCGATCCCGGCCCAGTGGAAACCCGAGGCGGATCCGTCCGCCGCGACCGACAAGGCACCGCTGAGCGTCTTCAGCGCGGAGGGCGCCTGCGCCCAGGCCCCGCTGACCAGCGAACCGCCACTGCCCGACCTCGAGCCCCTGACCAGCGAGCCGCCGCTCACCGACACCACCCCGCTGACCAGCGAGACCGACGCCTTCGGCACGGGGTCGTACGAAACCGGCACCCTCGGTACGGGGTTGTAGATGACCGCGGCGCGCGAGGACCCGGACCTGTCCCGGCTCGCCGAGCTGCACGGGGTCGCCACCTCCTACAGCCCCGCCCCGGACCGTACGGTCACCGTCCCCGCCTCCGCCGTGATCGCCGCCCTGGCCGCCCTCGGCGTCGACGCGACCGGCCCCGACGCCGTACGCACCGCGCTCGCCGCACGGGAACGCGAGCTGCGCGAGCGCCTGCTGCCGCCGACCCTCGTGCACTGGGCCGGCGACCCGCAGGGCCCCGCCGCCCTCGCCGCGCTGCCGCCCGGCACCCGCCTGCGCATCGAGACCGAGGCGGGCGAGGAGCGGGAGGCGGCCGAGGACCTGCCGCTCGGCGTGCACCGGGTCACCGCCCTCGCACCCGACGGGCGCACCGGCCACGCCCACCTCGTCGTCGCCCCCGACCGGCTGCCCGCCCCGCCCGGCCGCTCCCACGGCCTGCTCGTCCAGCTGTACTCGCTGCTCTCCCGCCGCTCCTGGGGCATGGGCGACCTCGGCGATCTCGCCGAGCTGGCCGGCTGGGCCGGACGCACCGCCGGCGCCGGATTCGTCCAGGTCAACCCGCTGCACGCGGCCGTACCCGGCGCGCCCACCGACCCCTCCCCGTACCGCCCGTCCTCGCGCCGCTTCCCCGACCCCGTGCACCTGCGGATCGAGGCGATCCCCGAGTTCGCGTACGTCCAGGATCGCGAACGGCTGAGCGCCCTGCTGGACCGGGCCGAACGACTGCGCGCCGCCGTCCTCGACAAGGGCGCCCTCATCGACCGGGACGTGGTCTGGGAGATCAAGCGAGAGGCACTGGAACTGGTCCTGGCCGTCCCCCTCGGCCCGGGCCGCCGGGCCGCTTACGACGACTTCCGCGCCGCCCACGGCCAGGCCCTGGACGACCACGCCACCTGGTACGCCCTCGCCGAGACCCACGGCTCCGACTGGCAGCAGTGGCCATCGGCCTTGCGGGACCCCCGTTCGGCCGAGACCGCCCGCGCCCGTGCCGCCCTCGCCGACCGGGTCGAGTTCCACGCCCGCCTCGCCTGGCTCACCGACGACCAGCTCCGCGCCGCCCAGCGCGCCGCGCGCGAGGCCGGCATGCCCGTCGGGATCGTGCACGACCTCGCCGTGGGCGTGCACCCCGTCGGCGCCGACGCCTGGGCCCAGCAGGACGTGTTCGCCGCCGGCACCTCCATCGGCGCCCCGCCCGACGCCTTCAACGCCCGCGGCCAGGACTGGGGCCTGCCGCCCTGGCGCCCCGACCGGCTCGCCGCCACCGGGTACGCCCCCTACCGCGATCTCCTGCGCGCCCTCTTCCGCTACGCCGGTGCGCTGCGCATCGACCACGTCATGGGCCTGTTCCGGCTGTGGTGGGTCCCGCAGGGCAGCGCCCCCACGGAGGGCACGTACGTCCGTTACGACGCCGACGCCATGCTCGCGATCCTCGCCCTGGAGGCCACCCGCGCCGGTGCGGTCGTCATCGGCGAGGACCTGGGCACCGTCGAGCCCGGGGTGCGCGAGACGCTGCGGCGGCGCGGGGTGCTCGGCACCTCGGTGCTGTGGTTCGAACGCGACTGGGAGGGCGACGGGCGCCCGCTGCCGCCCGACCGCTGGCGCGCGGCCTGCCTGGCCACCGCCACCACCCACGATCTGCCCCCCACCGCCGCCCGGCTCACCGGCGACCACGTCGACCTGCGCGACCGCCTGGGCCTGCTCACCCGCCCGGCGACCGAGGAACGCGCCGAGGCCACCGCCGACACCGCCGAGTGGCTCGCCCTGCTGGGCAGCCTCGGCCTGCTGGACCTGACGGCCGCCGGACCGCCCGGCACCGACGAGGAGGAGGAGATCCGCGCCGTCCACCGCTTCCTGCTGCGCACCCCGGCCCGCCTGATCGGCGTCTGGCTCCCGGACGGCATCGGCGACCGCCGCCCGCAGAACCTGCCCGGGACCTGGGACCAGTACCCGAACTGGCGGCTGCCGATCGCCGACCGGGAGGGCCGGCCGGTGCCGCTGGAGGAACTCACCGCATCCCCCCGAATGCGGGCACTACTCGATGTGTTCAAGCAGGTCACAGACGTGTGAAGGTCCGCTACGGGACCCCGGGCGCGCGTCCTTCCGGGTGGTTCGCTAACTTGAGGTCGTGGACAAGAAGAACGCCCTGCGCGCCGGTGCCCTGGCCGCCGGTACGACGCTGATGATGCTGCTCATGTCGTCCCCCGCGCTCGCGCTGACCCGCGATGACGGCGACGACCCCGGCCCCGGCCTGAGCGTCATCCAGACGCTGGGCCTCTACGTGCTGCTCCCGATCGCCCTGTTCGTGGTCATCGCCGGTCTGGTGATGGCGCTGGACAAGTCCAAGATCAAGGTCACCAAGCCGGGCACCGCCGCCTCGGCCAAGGCCGACGCGAAGGCCGGGGCGGGCGCCAAGGCCTGACCGGACTCCGGTTTTCTTCCGCCGAGGGCGCCCCCCTCCCGCCGGTACGCGCACACCGCCGCACCGGGGCGAGGCCGGCGCCCTCGGCGTTTTGTCCGCGCGCACGACCTCCCCGGCCTCGCGGACGGCCCGCTCACGCGCGAGCGGTGCGGCTCAGGGGCTCGGTGCGGTCAGGTAGCGCTGCACGGTCGGGGCGAGCCATGCCAGCAGTTCCTCGCGGGTCAGTTCCCGCGCCGGCGGGATGCGCAGTACATAGCGGGTCAGGGCCAGCCCGAGCAGCTGTGAGGCGCACAGCGCGGCCCGTGCCGGGACCTGTTCGGGGTCGGGGCACACCTGCCGAGCCACCGGCAGCAGCTGGTCCCGGAAGATGCCCTGCATCCGCTCGGCCCCGGCCTGGTTGGTGACGCCGACCCGGAGGACGGCCGTCAGCTCCTCGTTCTCCTCCCACAAGCCGAGGAAGTGGCCGACCAGCGTCCGCCCGACCTCGTCCCGCGGTACCGCCGTCAGCTCCGGCATCCGCAGATCCAGCGCGACGGCCGCCGCGAACAGGCCCTCCTTGCTGCCGTAGTAGCGCATCACCATCGACGGGTCGATCCTCGCGTCCTTGGCGATCGCCCGAATCGTGGCCCGCTCGTAGCCGTCGGCGGCGAAACGCTCGCGGGCGGCGTCGAGGATGGCGGCGCGGGTGGCGTCGGAGCGGCGTGTCTGGCTCGTCTTTGTGCTGCCGGTCATGCCAGCGAGCGTAGGCCGACATGCGTGGGCCAACCAGTGTGGGCCAACAGCCGTGTGCCAACACTTATGTGCCAACAGGTGTTGACTAACCTCCGCGTCCAGTCCTACCGTTGCCAACAAGCGTTGACCAACAAGTGTTGGCACCCAGGAGGCTCCCATGAACGGCACCAAGGGAAACGTCATCGTCGTAGGCTCCGGACCCACCGGCCTCCTCCTCGCCGGTGACCTCGCCGCCGCCGGTGTCCCGGTCACCGTCCTCGAAAAGCGGCCCCACAGGATCAGCAACCTCTCCCGCGCCTTCGTCCTGCACGCCCGCACCCTCGAACAGCTCGACGCCCGCGCTCTCGCCGACGACCTCGAAAAGGCCGGCCAGCCCCTCGACCGCCTCCGCCTCTTCGGCCGCCTCTCCGTCGACCTCGCCGCTCTCCCCTCCCGCTTCGACCACCTCCTCGTCCTCCCGCAGTACGAGGTCGAGAAGGTCCTGGAGCGGCGCGCGGTCGAGGCGGGCGTCGACTTCCGGTACGAGACCGAGCTGACCGGGCTCACCCAGGACGCGGACGGGGTGACCGCAGCGGCGCGCGGGCCCGAGGGGCGTACGGAGACCCTCCGGGCGGCGTACGTCGTGGGCGCCGACGGCATGCGCAGTGCCGTACGGGACGCGATCGGGCTGCCCTTCCCGGGTAAATCGGTGATCCGCTCCGTGGTCCTCGCCGACGTCCGGCTCGCCGAGCAGCCGCCGACCCTGCTCACCGTCAACGCCGTCGGCGACGCCTTCGCCTTCCTCGCACCGTTCGGCGACGGGTACTACCGGGTGATCGGCTGGTACCGCGGCCGCGACGTCCCCGACCACACGCCGCTGGACCTGGCCGAAGTCAAGGAGATCACCCGCCTCGCCCTCGGCCGCGACTTCGGGATGCGCGATGCCCGCTGGATGTCCCGCTTCCACAGCGACGAACGGCAGGCGCCGGCCTACCGGGTCGGGCGGGTCTTCCTGGCCGGCGACGCCGCGCATGTGCACACCCCGGCCGGCGGCCAGGGCATGAACACCGGGCTCCAGGACGCGGCCAATCTGAGCTGGAAGCTGGCCGCGGTCGTCAACGGGCACGCGGACCCCGCGCTGCTCGACACCTACCAGGCCGAGCGGCACCCCGTGGGCAGGGCGGTGCTGCGCAGCAGCGGCGGGATCGTCCGCCTCGCCATGGCCAAGCGCCCCTGGACCCTCGCGGCCCGCGCCGCGCTCACCACGTTCCTGAATACCGTCGGCCCCGCCCGGCGCAAGGTCGCCGCCCAGGTCACCGGCATCGGCTACCGCTACCCCGCACCCCGCGGCGCCCACCGCCTCACCGGCGCCCGCGTCCCTGACGTCGCCCTGGCCGGCGGCGGCCGGCTGTACGAGGCGCTGCGCGGCGGCGGCTTCGTACTGATCACCCCGGAGCCGTACGAGCCGGGAGCGGGCCGCGCGGACCGGCTGGCCGTGGCGCGCTGGGCGAGTGACCGCCGTACGACCGTGTTGGTCCGCCCCGACGGATACGCGGCCTGGGCCGCCGACACGGCGACCGCGGCGGACATCGAGGCGGCGATCGCCGCGCACGTCGGCGGCTAGTGCTCCGCCTCCAGGGTTCCGGCGAGCAACTCCCTCAGCAGGTCGGTCAGTTGGCCGACCTGTTCGTCGTCCAGGAGGGACAGGGCCGCCGTCTGGACCGCGAGGCCCGCGCCGACCGCCGCGTCGATGATCTCCAGCCCCTTCCCGGTCAGGGTGACCTTCAGGCCCCGGCGGTCGTGCGGGTCGGGGGAGCGGCGCAGCAGGCCGGCCTTCTCCAGCTTGTCGAGGCGGCCGGTCATCCCGCCGGTGGTGAGCATGAGGGTGGCCGACAGCTGGCGCGGCGAGAGGGTGTACGGCTCGCCGGAGCGGCGCAGGGTCGCGAGCACGTCGAACTCGCCGCGTGAGATGCCGTAGGGCTGGTACGCCTTCTCCATGCGGTCGCCCATGGTGCGGGAGAGGCGGTAGATCCGCCCGAAGACCTCCATCGCCCGGGAGTCGAGGTCGGGCCGCACGGCCGCCCACTGCTCGATGATCGCGTCGACGGGATCCTTGCCTGCGCTCATGTGCCGAGTATCGCCTTCCCGGGAGGTCGCCAGCAAGAAAGTAGCTTGATGGAAAGTAGCTTGCTGCTAAGCTACTTTCCATCAAGCTACTTCGGGGGACGCAGTGAAAAGTTCGGGGGACACGGTGAAAAGTAAGAGCGAACGCATCCCGGGCGAATGGACCCTGCCGGTCACCGCCGCCGTCAACGGCATCGGCACCGGCATGTACGTCCCGTTCACGCTGGTCTTCTTCCACGCCGTCACCGGGCTGTCCTTCACGGTCGTGGGTGCCGTGCTCACCGCCACCGGCCTCGTGGGCATCGCCGCACTCCCGCTCGCCGGCGCGGCGGTGGACCGCTACGGCGCGAAGCGCATCCAGTACGTGCTCTACGGCGTCCGGGTCGCCGGCTTCGCTCTCTACCCCTTCGCCCACTCCCTCGCCGCCTTCGCGGCCGTCGCCTTGGTCACGGCCGCCGCCGACCGGGCCTTCCCCGCCGCCCAGCAGTCCCTCATCGGGGAGGTGGCGAGCGGGGCGGGACTGGACCGGCTGCAGGCGTCGACGCGCGCGCTGCAGAACGCCGGCAACGGCGCGGGCGCGCTGCTGGCCACGCTGGTCATCTCCCTGGCGGGCAGCGCCGGTTACACCTACGCGGCCTGGGGCAACGCCCTCTCCTTCGCGGTCGCGGCGCTGTTGCTGCGGCCACTGAGGCCGGTGCGGCCGGTGCGGCCGGTGCCCGCGGCCGACGGGGCCGACAGGGCCCCGGTCGCCCGCCGGACCGGCGCCGGCTACCGGCTCGTCCTCGCCGACGGGCCCTTCCTGGTCGTCACCGGCGCCAACTTCCTGAACGCGCTGAGCTATTCGGCCCTGTCGGTGCTCTTCCCGCTGTTCATGGTGGAGTGGCTGCACGGGCCCTCGGTGCTCACCGGCGCCGCCTTCACCCTCAACACCGTGATGTGCGCGGTCGCGGGGGTCGGCGTCGGCGCCCGGGTCCGCAGGGCCGGGGCCCGGCGCACCAGGGCGGCGGCGCTGGGCGGCGGCCTGTTCGCGACCGCCTTCGCCGCGCAGATCGTGCTCGGCACCGTACGGCCGGGCTCGACCACCGTCCTGGGCGTGGCCCTGATCGCCGTGGTCGTCGTCTACACCGTCGGCGAGCTGATCCACAGCCCCGCCGCCCAGGTGCTCGCGGTGGCGGCGGCGCCGGAAGCGGTGCGCGGCCGGTACCTGGCGGCCTACCAGATGTCCTGGTCGCTGGCGAAGGCCGTGGCGCCCTCCCTGTTCACCGCCCTGCTCGCCCTGGACGGCCGTGCACCGTGGGCCGCCCTCATCGTGACCTCGGCGGCGGCCGCCGCCCTCCTGATCCGGGCGGAACGCCGGCTCCCGGAGGAGGCGGTACGACCACTCCCGGCAACGGTGACCCGCGGCGGCGCCCCCACCCCGAGCCCCATCCCACCGGCCCCCGCCCCCGCCCAGCCGTCCCCCGTCCTCCCCGACTCCAGAGGACCCCGACCGCTCGCCGTTCCCGGAGGGACCCGGATCCAGCCCCTCGCCGACTCCGGAGGGCCCCGGTCCCTGGCCGTTCCCGGAGGGCCCCGGACCCAGCCCCTCGCCGACTCCGGACGGCCCCGATCCCTCGCGGATCCCGGAGGGCCCCGACCGCTCGCCGTTCCCGGAGGGCCCCGGATCGTGCCCCTCGCCGACTCCAGATGGCCCCGGTCCCTCGCCGTTCCCGGAGGGACCCGGATCCCGTCCCTCCCCGACTCCGGGCGGACCCGACGCCTCGCCGACTCCGAAGGGACCTGGTCGTGAAGCGATCCCTGGCCATCCCCCTCACCGCGCTCGCGCCCGTCTCCTGGGGCACCACCTACGCGGTCACCACCGAGTTCCTGCCGCCGGAGCGCCCCCTGTTCACGGCGCTCGTGCGAGCCCTGCCCGCCGGACTCGTCCTGCTGGCGCTGACCCGGGTGCTGCCGCGCGGAAGCTGGTGGTGGCGGTCGGCGGTGCTCGGCGCGCTGAACATCGGCGCCTTCTTCCCGCTGCTGTTCGTGGCGGCGTACCGGCTGCCCGGCGGAATGGCGGCCGTCGTCGGCTCGGTCCAGCCGCTGTTCGTCGTGGGCCTCTCGGCGCTGCTGCTCGGGCAGCGCCCCGCCCCGCGCACGCTCGTCACCGGTGTCGCCGCCGCGCTCGGCGTCAGCCTCGTCGTCCTCCAGGGGACCGGAACGCTCGACGCCGTCGGCGCGCTCGCGGCCGTCGCCTCCACCGCCTCGATGGCCGCCGGTACGGTGCTGACCAAGCGGTGGGGCCGCCCGGACGGCGTCGGCCCGCTCACGCTCACCGGCTGGCAGCTCACCGCGGGCGGCCTGCTCATCGCGCCGGTCGCCGTCCTGGCCGAGGGCGCCCCGCCCGCCCTGGACGCCGGTGCCGTAGGCGGCTACCTCTATCTCGCCCTGGCCAACACGGCGGTGGCGTACTGGCTCTGGTTCCGCGGTATCGGCCGGCTCACCGCCGGCCAGGTCGCCTTCCTCGGCCCGCTCTCCCCGCTGACCGCGGCCGTCGTCGGCTGGGCGGCCCTCGGTCAGGCGCTCACGCCGGTGCAGGTGGCGGGCATGGTGCTGGCGTTCGGCGCGACGCTGGCGGGTCAGCTCGGCAGCGGCAACCGCCAACCTTTCAGGTCAGCTGAAAAGAATGCTCGAAAAGATTCGATGGACCTGATGGATCCGGTGCTGCGACGGTAGGGACACACCACCACCGAAAGGAGCCCCGTGGCCGCCGTCCTGCCCAGGACCACCACCTCCGCCCCACCCGCCCGCAAAGCCGCCCCCGCGGCCGGCCTCGCCCTCGCCGCCCTCGCCACCCTCATCTGGTCCGGCAGCTTCGTCGCCTCCCGCGGCCTGCACGACAGCGTCCCGCCCGTCCAGCACGCCTTCTGGCGCTGGGTCGTGGCCCTCGTCGCCGTGGCCCCGTTCGGCGCCCGCCAGGCCTGGCGGCAGCGGGCGCTGATCCGCCACCACGCGCGCTACGTCCTCCTCGCGTCCCTCCTCGGCGTGGCCGTCTACAACACCCTCGTCAACCAGGCCGGACTGACCACCCCGGCCGCCACCATGGGCATGATCATGGCGGCCTCACCGGTGCTCATGGCGGTGTTCGAACGGCTCGGCGGCGTACGGCTCGGCGCGCGGCGCACCACCGGGCTGCTCATCGCCTGCGCGGGCGTGGCACTGCTGGTCGGCGGCGGCGCCGACTTCTCGCCCGGCGACCTGTGGATGATCGCGGCCGCCTGCTGCTTCGCCGGCTACAGCGCGCTGCTGCGCCGCAGGCCGGCCGAACTCCACGGCACCGGCTTCCTGTTCACCACGTTCCTGACCGGCACGGTCCTGCTGCTGCCCGTGCAGGCGGTGAGCGTGACCGTGCAGGGCTCCTTCCACCCCACCCCCGGCACGGTCCTGCCCCTCCTCTACGTCGGCGTGGCCTCCTCTGCGGTGGCCTTCTTCGCCTGGAACAAGGCCATCACCCTGATCGGCGCGACCCGCGCGGGCATCGTCTACTACCTCCAGCCGGTCTGCGTGTCCCTGCTGTCCTGGGCCGTACTCGGCGAGACGACGGGCCTGCCGCAACTGCTGTCGATGGCGCTGATCCTGGGCGGGGTGGTGCTGGGCGCGGGTCCACGCCGTTGACGTGTAGCTTTCCGGCATGGCCGAGTGGGACATCCGGAAGCTGCAGATCCTGCGCACCCTGCGCGAGCGGGGGACCGTGACCGCGACGGCCGAGGCCCTGCACCTGACCCCGTCCGCGGTCTCCCAGCAGCTCACCAACCTCTCCCGGCAACTCGGCGTACCCCTGCTGGAGGCGCGGGGCCGCCGGGTCCGCCTCACCGACGCGGCCCGCCTGGTGCTGACCCACACCGAGCCGGTCTTCGAGCAACTGGAGCGCACGGAGGCCGCGTTGGCGGCCTACACCCAGGGGGAGGCGGGGGAGGTCCGGGTCGGTGCCTTCTCGACGTCCGTACCCGCCCTGGTCGTACCGGCCGTACGGGCCCTGCGGGACACGCACCCCCGAGTGACGGTCCGGATCCGGGAGGCCGAGGCCGCCGAGGCCTACGACCTCCTGACCGCCGGCGAGGTCGACGTCGCCCTGTCCCTCGCGGCGTCCGCCCCCAGCGCGGCCGACCCCCGCTACACCCAAGTCCCCCTGCTGGCCGACCCGTTGGACGTGGCCCTGCCCCCCGGCCACCCCCTGGCCACGGCCCCTGCCCTGACCCTCACCGACCTGGCCGCCGAACCCTGGATCTTCGGCGGCAGCGGCCCCTGGTCCGACATCACCCGCCGCGCCTGCGAGGCAGCCGGCTTCAGCCCCCACCAGGGCCACTCGGCCTCCGGCTGGACCGCGATCCTCGCCATGGTGGAGGCGGGCATGGGCGTGGCCCTGGTCCCACGCATGGCCGCGGGCCGCCGCGACGGGGTGGTGATGCGCGACCTCGGAGCGGACGGGCCGGTCCGGCACGTGACGGCGGCGGTACGCCGGGGCGGGGAGACGGGCCGGGCGGTGACACATGTGCTGGGGGCACTGCGGGAGGCGGCTGCCCGCGGCCACTCGGGTGGGAACGCGGCGGCCGGCACGACCGCGCACAAGTGAGGGGCGCCCGATGTCGTATCGGGCGCCCCTCACCGCCGTACTACTGACCGGCCGTCGCGTCCGCCGCCTGAGCCCTCAGCGCCCGCTCGATGCCCGAGCGGGACTCCGAGACGAGGCGGCGCAGGGCCGCGTTCGGGTCGGAGGAGGTCAGCCAGGTGTCCGTCTTGGTCAGGGTCTCCTCGGAGATCTGGACCGCGGGGTACAGGCCGGTGGCGATCTGCTGGGCGATCTCGTACGAGCGGGAGTCCCAGATGTCCTTGAGGACCTCGAAGTACTTGTCCGCGTACGGCGCGATCAGCTCGCGCTGGTCGGTCTGGACGAAGCCGCCGATCACGGCCTCCTGCACGGCGTTCGGCAGCTTGTCGGACTCGACCACCGAGGCCCAGGCCTCCGCCTTGGCCTCCGGCGTCGGGCGGGCCGCGCGGGCGGTGGCCGCATGGCGCTCACCGGCCGCGGTCTTGTCCCGCTCGTACTCGGCCGCGATCTCCGCCTCGTCGAAGCGGCCCACCGCCGCGAGACGCTCCACGAACGCCCAGCGCAGCTCGGTGTCCACGGCCAGACCCTCGACGGTCTGGGTGCCCTCCAGCAGCGCCTCCAGCAGGTCCAGCTGCTCCGGGGTGCGGGCCGTCGCCGCGAAGGCGCGGGCCCAGGCCAGCTGGTGGTCGCTCGCCGGCTCGGCCGCGCGCAGGTGGGCCAGCGTGGCGTCGGTCCAGCGGGCCAGCAGGGACTCGCGGGCGGCCGGGTCGGCGTACAGGTCGATCGCCAGCTTGACCTGGCGGTGCAGCGACTGCACGACGCCGATGTCCGACTCCTTGCCGATGCCCGACAGGACCAGCGAGAGGTAGTCCCGGGTGGGCAGTTCGGCGTCCCGCGTCATGTCCCAGGCCGACGCCCAGCACAGGGCCCGGGGAAGGGACGCGGTGAAGTCGCCGAGGTGCTCGGTGACCACCGCGAGCGACTGCTCGTCCAGGCGGACCTTGGCGTACGACAGGTCGTCGTCGTTCAGCAGGATCACCGCCGGGCGGCGCTCGCCCGTCAACTGCGGTACGGCCGTCAGCTCGCCGTCGACGTCCAGCTCGATCCGGTCGGCGCGGACCAGCTTGCCGGTCGCGTCGTCGAGGTCGTACAGGCCGATCGCGATGCGGTGCGGGCGCAGCACCGGCTCGCCCTTGGCGCCGGCGGGCAGCGCCGGGGCCTCCTGGCGGACGGCGAAGGAGGTGATGACGCCGGAGGCGTCCGTGGCCACCTCGGGCCGCAGGATGTTGATGCCCGCCGTCTCCAGCCATTTCCGCGACCAGGTCTTCAGGTCGCGGCCGGAGGTCTCCTCCAGCGCGCCCAGCAGGTCGGACAGGCGGGTGTTGCCGAACGCGTGCCGCTTGAAGTAGGCCTGCACGCCCTTGAAGAACTCGTCCTGGCCGACGTACGCGACCAGCTGCTTCAGGACGGAGGCACCCTTGGCGTACGTGATGCCGTCGAAGTTGACGAGCACGTCGTCCAGGTCACGGATGTCCGCCATGATCGGGTGGGTGGACGGCAGCTGGTCCTGCCGGTACGCCCAGGTCTTCATCGAGTTGGCGAACGTGGTCCACGAGTGCGGCCAGCGCGAGCCGGGGGCCGCGGCCTGGCAGGCGATGGAGGTGTACGTGGCGAACGACTCGTTCAGCCACAGGTCGTTCCACCACTCCATGGTGACCAGGTCGCCGAACCACATGTGGGCCAGCTCGTGCAGGATCGTCTCGGCCCGCACCTCGTACGCCGCATCGGTCACCTTGGACCGGAAGACGTACTGGTCGCGGATGGTGACGGCACCCGCGTTCTCCATCGCGCCCGCGTTGAACTCGGGCACGAACAGCTGGTCGTACTTCGCGAAGGGGTAGGCGTAGTCGAACTTCTCCTGGAACCAGTCGAAGCCCTGCCGGGTCACCTCGAAGATCGCGTCCGAGTCCAGGAACTCGGCGAGCGACGGACGGCAGTAGATGCCCAGCGGCACACTCTGCCCGTCCTTCTCGTACACGCTGTGCACGGAGTGGTACGGGCCGACGATCAGCGCGGTGATGTACGACGAGATGCGCGGGGTCGGCTCGAAGGACCAGACGTTGTCCAGCGGCTCCGGGGACGGCGAGTTCGAGACCACCGTCCAGCCCTCGGGAGCGCGCACGGTGAACTGGAAGGTGGCCTTCAGGTCCGGCTGCTCGAAGGAGGCGAACACCCGCCGGGCGTCCGGGACCTCGAACTGGGTGTAGAGGTAGGCCTGCTCGTCGACCGGGTCGACGAAGCGATGCAGTCCCTCGCCGGTGTTGGTGTAGGCGCAGTCCGCGACGACACGGAGGACGTTGCGCCCCTCCAGCAGCCCCGGCAGGGCGATCCGCGAGTCCGTGAAGACCTCGGCGGGGTCCAGCTGGTCGCCGTTGAGGACCACCTCGTGGACGGTCGGCGCCACCAGGTCGATGAACGACTCCGCCCCGCTACGGGCGACGTCGAAGCGCACCGTGGTCACGGACCGGTAGGTACCGCCCTCCTGCGCGCCGGAGAGGTCGAGATCGATCTCGTACGAGTCAACGGTGAGCAGCTCGGCCCGCTGCTGTGCCTCTTCGCGAGTCAGGTTTGTGCCAGGCACGCGGTCATCTCCTCGTTATGTGTGGGTTGCGCCATCCTTCCATGGGAGCCAGGGGGAACGCGATGTCCGGTTCCCGCCGGTGAGCGGGGCGCCGCGGCAGCACGCTGGACCCATGACGACGACACCCCGCACGACGACGTACACCGCCCGCCCCATCCCGCCCGAGGTTCTCGAGGAACTGCGCACCGCCGACGACGCGGGCCGCCCCCCGGCGGCCCCCTTCACCGACGCGGAGGGCGGCGCCCCGCTGCGCTGCTGCCTGCGCCGCAGCGAGCCGGGCGAGCGGATCGCCCTGGTGTCGTACGCGCCCCTGCGCCGCTGGGCGGCCGAGACGGGCGCCGCACCTGGGGCCTACGACGAGCAGGGCCCGGTCTTCATCCACGCCGGGGACTGCCCGGGCCCGTCGCCCGACCCCGCCCTGCCCTTCACGGACGCCCACCGCGTACTGCGCCGCTACTCCGCCGACGGCCGGATCCTGGGCGGCCACCTGACGGACGACGACTTCCCGTCCGCCCTCGCCGGGGCCTTCGCCGACCCGGAGGTGGCGCTGGTGCACGTGCGGGCGGTGGAGTACGGCTGCTTCCTGTACGAGGTACGGCGGGACTAGCCGGGAACCTCCCCCTCGGACATCCGCCCGGCTGGTACGACACGACAGGGGCGGTCACGTGATCGTGACCGCCCCTGTGCCGTGCGGGTGGGGTTACTTCGCGGACAGCTCCGCCGCCACCAGCTCCGCGATCTGGACCGCGTTCAGCGCGGCGCCCTTGCGGAGGTTGTCGTTGGAGATGAACAGGGCGAGGCCGTGGTCGGCCGTCTCGTCGCGGCGGATGCGGCCGACGTACGACGGGTCCTGGCCGGCCGCCTGCAGCGGGGTCGGGATGTCGGAGAGGGCCACACCCGGGGCCTTGGCGAGCAGCTCGGTCGCGCGCTCCGGGGAGATCGGGCGGGCGAAGCGGGCGTTGACCTGGAGGGAGTGGCCGGAGAAGACCGGGACGCGCACACAGGTGCCGGAGACCTTCAGGCCCGGGATCTCCAGGATCTTGCGGGACTCGTTGCGCAGCTTCTGCTCCTCGTCGGTCTCGTTCAGACCGTCGTCGACGATCGAGCCGGCCAGCGGGAGCACGTTGAAGGCGATCGGCCGCTTGTAGACCTGCGGCTCGGGGAAGTCGACCGCCGCGCCGTCGTGGGTCAGCTTGTCGGCGTCCGTGACCACCTTCTGCGCCTGGCCGTGCAGCTCGGCCACGCCCGCGAGGCCCGAGCCGGACACCGCCTGGTAGGTGGCGACGACCAGCGCCTCGAGGCCCGCCTCCTCGTGCAGCGGCTTCAGGACCGGCATCGCGGCCATCGTGGTGCAGTTCGGGTTGGCGATGATGCCCTTGGGGCGGTCGGCGACCGCGTGCGGGTTCACCTCGGAGACCACCAGGGGTACGTCCGGGTCCCTGCGCCAGGCGGAGGAGTTGTCGATCACTACGGCGCCCTGGGCGGCGACCTTCGGCGCCAGCGCCTTGGAGGTCGCGCCGCCCGCGGAGAAGATCACGATGTCCATGCCGGTGTAGTCGGCGGTCGCCGCGTCCTCCACCGTCACCCCGTCCAGCACGGTGCCGGCCGAGCGCGCCGAGGCGAACAGCCGCAGCTGGGTCACCGGGAAGTTCCGCTCCGTGAGGATCCTGCGCATGACCGTGCCGACCTGACCGGTGGCTCCGACGATTCCGACCCTCACAGCGACTCCCTCTATGTGTCTCGTCCATGACCGGGGCTTTTCCATCATGCGGCCGACCCCGGTCCACCTGTCCAATTCTTTGCGGGGCGTGCCCGAGGAGTGGGACACGATCACCCTGCGGACGGTTCCGTACGTCCGCCGGACACCGCTGTGAGCTGGAGAAATTCCCTCCGCCGGGCGCCCGTGCCGCAAGCTGTGCTGTCCCGTGCCTGCCCGTGCCGGTTCCCGGCCACACGGCGGTGTGACGTACGCCTCTGCGGACCGCCGGAAACCGGTCCGAACGTTCCGGCCCGCTGCCGCGTCGTAGAGGCAAACGCGTGAGGGGGTGGCTCGTGCTGCGCGGAGGGGCGCGCCGCGACCAGGGGGCGTACGCCGCCGGTACGGACCGCGGGGACCGTACCGGCGACGACCCGCTGGACGCGGCCCAGGAACGCCGGGTGCGGGCGGTGCTCGCGCTCGGCGGGGTGCCGCAGTCGGACCTGCCGGACGGGGTGCAGCAGGTACGGCTGCGGCTGCTGGAGCGGACCGCGAGCGGGCGGGAGGCGCCGCGGGACGTCTCGGCGTGGGCGGCGGTGGTCGCCTCCAACCTCGCCATGGACTGGCACCGGGCCAAGCGGCGCCAGGAGAGGCTGGGGGAGCGGCTGGCCGCGCTGCGCGAGCCCGCGCACCCTTCCGGGGAGGAGACCAGCCTGCTCTCCCTCGCCGTCGCCCAGGGCCTGGACGAACTGCCCGCCGCCCAGCGGCAGGTACTCGTCCTGCGCTTCTTCGCCGACCTGCCCGTGCGGGCCATCGCCGAGGAGCTGGGCATTCCCGAGGGCACGGTCAAGAGCAGGCTGCACACGGCGGTCCGCGCCCTGCGCGACCGCCTGCACGAGGACGAGGTGGTGTGACGTGACCGCCGGAATCGGGGGTGCGCGGGGGGCGGACGGTACGGGGGACGCCGGGGAGAGCGGCGGTATGGATGCGCTGATGGCCGCCATCACCGGGGAACCGCTGCCGGACGAGGCCCGGCGGGATGCGGCCTTCCTCGCCGAGCACCGGGCGGCCGAGGCCGATGTGGCGGTGCTGAAGGAGCAGCTGACCTGGCTCGCGGAGGCGCTGACGGGGGAGGAGGCGGCTCCGGGGAGACGGGGCGAGAAGGCGGCGTCCACAGAGGAGGACTCGCGACCCCAGCGGCCCCCGAGGCCCCTGCAGCCCCCGCGGCCCCTGCGGCCCGGTCGGCCCTCGGGGCCGCGGCGGGTGTCGCGGGTCGCGTTCGGGGCGCTCGCCGGGGCCGCCGCCTGCGCGCTGGTCGTCGGGTTCGGCTGGCTGGTCGTGCACTCCGGTGGCCAGGAGGACGCCGCCGGCAGCGCCGCGGACAAGAGCGTGGGCCAGGCTCCGGCCAAGGTCTCCGGCGACGGCGGGCCACCGGCCGACCCGGAACTCGACCTGGCCTGCTCCAGGACGGTCGTGGAGGGCACCGTGGCCACGGTGGAGCGGGGGAAGCCGACCCCCTGGACCCGGGTCACGCTGACCGTGATCCGCTCCTACAAGCCCGCGCACGGACCGGCCCAGGTCAGCTTCCTCCTCGACGGCGGCGCGAAGCCGGCCCCGCGCACGGGACAGCATGTGCTCGTGCAGGTCGGCGTGGGGCAGCGGAACGCGAGCCTGTGGGCCGTCGGCGACACCCGCGTGGCCGTCAACCGGGCCTGGATCACCGAGGCGCTGCCCAAGTCCCGGCACATCACGTGCCCTTCCGCCGACGCGCCCTGAGAGCGGAAGCGCCAAGGGGCGGGCGCCCGGTACGGACACCCGCCCCTCCCGAGGCGTCACCCCGTTACGGCGTGACCTTCTCGATCTTCACGCTGCCGATGCCCGCGACCGTACCGTGCGCGTTCACCAACTGGACCTGCCCGAAGAACTCACGGCCCGCCGGAGCCACCGCCGCGGCCGTGACCTGCCCGGTGACGGTGGCCGAGTCGCCCGTGCCGAGCGCGACCGGCGCCTGGTCGTCGACCGTGACGGTGCCGAGCGTGGGGGAGAAGAACACGTCCCGGTAGTCGTAGTCGGTCGAGCCGGACGGGACCGAGTACCCCACGACCTTGATGGTGTACGTCCCGGCGGCCGGGGACGGGATGGAGACGGCCTCCTCCGAGTCGCCGTCCGCGGACTGCGCGACCTGCTTGCCGCTCGCGTCGTACACGGTCAGGTCGAGGTCGGCCGCCGTGTCCGAGACGCCCCCGATGGCGACGTCCAGCGACTTGGCGCCGGCCGGGACGTCCACCGTGGTGGTCTGCGTCTCGCCCTCCTTGATGGACGGGCGGGCGGTCTTCGCCGAGCCGAGCGGGCCGCCGACCAGCTTGCCGTCCAGGGCCGCGTACGTGTTGGTCACCTTCCAGGAGACGCCGGCCGGGGTGCCGGCCTTGGCCTCGGGCACGGTCACGGTCTCCGGGTCGAAGGCCGCGCCGAGGACGGAGACGTCCAGCGTGTACGGGTTGTCCAGCAGCGGGGAGGTACGCCGGGACTCGACCTCCACCTCCCAGACACCGGGCTGCGGGTCGGCGTAGGAGCGCACGTCGGGCTTGCAGCCGTTGCCGTCGAGGTAGTTGGGGTAGCAGTACGGGGTGCCGGTGTTGTCGACCGGAGTGCCGTACGGGTGGATCGCGATGAACCGGGTCTGGCTCTTGTCCGCGAGCCCGCTCATCGCGACCTCGAGCGACTTCGCGCCCTCGGGCACGGTCAGGAAGTACGACCGCGTGCTGTTGCGCTGCACCGAACCCGTCGCCGAGAAGGTGTGGTGCACGGGGGCCGAGACCACGACCGTGGTCAGGATCTGCTTGTCGATCCCCTCCGTCCTCGGGTCGTCGACCTCCAGGATCGCGCTCTTGACGCCCGCCGAGGCCGGGGCCGCCTGGACCTTCACCGTCACCGGCTGGTTCAGCGGCAGCCTCACCACGTCTTCGCCGACGATCCGGAAGGTGCGCCCGGCGTTGTTCTCGAAGTGCAGCTCGTGCCACACCGCCCTGTCCGGGCCGGAGGTGCGGGTGACGGTGATGTCGTACGTCTTCTTCTCGCCCGCCTTCAGGCCGCCCTCGCGGTCGTACAGGCCGGTCCCGAAGCCGGGGGTCTTCAGGGACTGGTCGAGCGCGGTGTCGACCGGGGCCTTGACGGTGTAGTCGTGGGCGTCGGCGTCGTCGCGGATCGCGTCCCACGCGTCCACGATGTCGATCAGGCCCGCGCCCTCCTCGTACGCCTGAACCCCCTTGATGTGGTCGGCCGTCGACGTGAGCGCGGTGCGCAGCTTCGCGGGCGTCAGCTCGATGCCCTTCTGCCGGGCGGCGCTCAGCAGCAGCGCCGACGCTCCCGCCGCCTGCGGGGAGGCCATCGAGGTGCCCTGGAGCATGGAGTAGCCGGCCGGCAGCGAGTAGCCCGCCTCGGGGACCGGGGAGCCGGGCAGCCAGGTCTGGGTGGTGTTGATCGCGGCGCCGGGCGCCACCAGGGTCGGTGTGAAGCCGCCGTCCTCACGCGGGCCGCGCGAGGAGAACGGCATCATCGCGTACGGCTTCTCCACGGCCGAGCCGTAGTTCGAGGCCCAGGTCTCCTTGGAGATGGCCGCGCCGACCGAGATCACCTTGTCCGCGAGACCGGGGTCGCCGATGGTGTTGGCGCCGGGGCCGGAGTTGCCCGCGGAGATCACCAGCTGGACGCCGTAGGTGTCGATGAGCCGGGTGTACAGCTCGGCGCGCGCGTTGTTGCCGTCGTTCAGCGCGGGCAGGCCGCCGATCGACATGTTGACGATGTCGACGCCCCGGTTGGTGACCAGGTCGATCATGCCCTCGGTGAGGGCGACATTGGTGCAGCCGCCGCTCCAGGTGCAGGCGCGGGACGACACGATCTTCGCGCCCGGGGCCGCGCCGCTCATCTTCCCGCCGAACAGGCCGTTCGCGGCCGTGATGCCCGCGACATGCGTCCCGTGCTCGGACTCGATGACACCGATGTTGACGAAGTCCGCCTTCTTGCCGACCCAGGTCCCGCCGTAGGGGTCCATCGGCACGTCCTTGCGGATCTGCACGACGAACGGCACCCGCTCGACGACGTCGGTCTTCGGGTCGTCGGTGCCGAAGTAGCCGACCTGGTAGCCGTCCTTGTACGGCTTCATCGGGGTGTCGTCGGTGAAGTCGTGGTCGTTGTTCAGGTCGAGCGTGACCGTCCCGGCCGCCGGGTCGTAGAGCACGCCCCAGCTGTCGGTGGTGTCGCCGTCGCGGTCGAGGTCGCCCTTCTCGTCGCCGCCCGTGGTGGCGGACTCCTTGAAGGTGCTGATCTCGAACGAGCCGGAAGGTGCCGTCCAGGTCGCGCCGCCGTAGGAGAAGCTGGGCCCCGAGACCGCGGTGACCATCGGGCGCCAGGTCGCGTCGCCGTCCACGATCGGGTCGGTCGAGGTCACCCAGTCGACGATCTTCCGCTCGCCGGTGGTGGTCTTCTGCAGCGCCGGGTGGCCGAGGTCGACGCCGGAGTCGAGGATGCCGATGGTGATGCCGCGCCCGTCCCACTTCGGGTGGTCCTTGACGAAATCGACCGCGCCGGTCTCGAAGGACGGGTTGTACGGGTTTTCCGCCGAGGTGTTCCTGCCCGGCCCGGAGTAAGCGGCCGTGCCCGCCGCGGAATTGCCGGCGGACGTGGCGCCGCCGCCCGGAGCCGGGTCGTCGAGCGGGATCTCCTGCTTGAGGTCGATCGCGTGCACCGAGGGGAGCTCGGCCGCGGCCTTGATGGCGGCGTCGGCCCTGGCCGTCGGCACGGTGGCGCGGACATAGCCGAGCTTGTCGTAGGTACGGCCCACCGAGCCGCCCTTGACCGCGTCCAGTTCCTCGGCGACCTGCTCGGTCTGTCCCGGGGCCGTCGCGATCATCATGGTGACGTTCTTGTCGCCGTCGGCCTGGGCCTCGGCGAGCAGGTCGGCGTCGTCCGAACCGAGCTTGTCGTGGGCGGACTTGACGCCGGTGCCGGTCGGCGGGGTGTCCGCGGCGAGGGCCAGGGGTATCGGCCCGGCCGCGGAGAGCGCGGCCACCACGCCCACGGCCACGGCTATGCGGGCCAGGCGTCTTGGACCGGGCAGGGGAGTGCGCTCGGATATATGGGTCATCGGCATCCCTCAGGTAAAGGAGCGAGCGAGAGCGCTCAGCTTTACCCAAGGGGTCGGATTTTTGGGACCGTTGACCGAATCGATATGGAGGTATGGGGAAAACCCGCTATGGGGTTAGCTCTCCTTCGAGCGCGCGTAATGCCGGGACGCCTTCGCGCGGTTGCCGCAGGCGGCCATCGAGCACCAGCGGCGGGTGCCGTTCCGGGACGTGTCGAAGAAGTGCAGGATGCAGCTGCCGCCGGCGCAGGTGCGGATCCGCTCCGGGCCCCGGGCGAGCAGGTCCAGGTAGTCGCGGGCGGCGAGCCAGGCCGGCCCCCAGGACGGATCGGCGAACTCCGGCTCCTCGGCGGGGCCGTCCGCGGTCAGCCGGGCCCGGATCCGGCCGTGCGCCAGGACGGCGTCCACGAGCGGTGCCGCCTCCCGCGGCGCCCCGTGCACCGCGGCCGCGATCGCCTCGCGGGCCTCGCGCACATGGCGCAGCACCGCCGCGTCGGCCGGATGGGCGCCGGCCAGCCCGTTGCTCGCGAGCCACACCGCCAGTCCTTCGGTGTCCCGGAGCAGGTCCTGGGTGACGCCTTCCCGGTTCCACCGGGTGTTGAGCAGGTCGAGCGCGAGGGGCTCGCCGGTGAGCGGGCGGGGATCGCGGGCGGTGGACATCGGGCACTCCTCTTCTTCTAACCGCTCAATTGTATGTAACCGGTTGACCGACTCCCCCCTAACCTCTTAATCTCATGATGAAGGTTAGACAGCTCAGACAGTTCGAAGGGGAACCCCATGGCTCCGCGCATCGCGCACGCAGGCCTGAACGTCACCGACCTCGACCGCTCCCTCGTCCTCTACCGCGACCTCCTCGGCTTCGCCGTGCTCGCCGAGGGCAAGGAGGACGACCAGCGCTGGGCGATGCTGGGGGAGACCGGCGGCGCCCCGCTCGTCACCCTCTGGCAGCAGGCGCAGGGGGCGTACGACAGCACCCGGCCCGGACTGCACCACCTCGCCTTCACGGTCGACTCGATCGACCGCGTCCGCGACTACGAGACCGCGCTGCGGGCCGCCGGAGTGGAGTTCGCCTACGACGGCGTGGTCGCCCACCGCGAGGGCGGGACCTCGGGCGGGATCTTCTTCCACGACCCCGACGGCATCCGCCTGGAGATCGCCGCCCCCCTCGGCCCCGACGGCGCCCCGGCCCCCCACACGGGCGCCCCGACCTGCGGCTTCTTCTAATCATGGCCACCTATCACGAGGGCTCCCTGGCCGTACAGGAGCTCATGGGCGTCCGCGATCGCGCCGCCCACGTGGGCCGCTCCCTGGGCCAGGACATCAAGCCGATCGCGGCGGCCTTCCTGGAACTCCAGCCGCAGCTGGTGGTGGGCGCGGCGGACCCGGGGACGGGGAGGGTGTGGGCCTCGGCGCTCACGGGCACACCGGGCTTCGTCCGGGCCACGGGGCCGAGGCAGATGTCGGTCGTCACGGGTGCCGGGCATGGGTCTGGCGGGCGGCTGAGCGGCCGACCTGAAGGGGCGCGGGGAACCGCGCGAGCAACCACGGACAACCCGCACCCGAACGACGACCCGACCGACCCGCTCACCACGGCCCTCGAAACCCCCGGCACCCGCATAGGCACCATCGCCCTGGACCCCCGCACCCGGCGCCGCATGCGCCTCAACGGCCGGCTGCGGCCGACACCAAGGGGCTTCGCCGTGGAAGCGGACCAGGTCTTCTCCAACTGCCCCAAATACATCCAGCGCAGGGAGTCGTACGAGACACTCGGCAACCGCACCCCGGGCAACCCCCGTACGCTGACCGAACTCGACGCTCAGACAACGGAGTTCATCCGGGCGGCCGACACCTTCTTCGTGGCCACGGTCCACCCCAGTGGAACCGACGTCAGCCACCGCGGCGGCAACCCCGGCTTCGTCCAGGTCACGGCGCCACACGAACTGACCTGGCCGGACTACCCCGGCAACGCCATGTTCCTCACCCTCGGCAATCTCCGTACCGACCCCCGCGCGGGAGTGCTGTTCCTCGACTGGACCACCGGCACCACCCTGCAGCTCACCGGCGAGGCGCACACCGCGTTCACCGCCGCGGGCACACGCAGCGTCCGCTTCACCCTCGCCGAGGCCCGGTGGACCCCGGCCGCCCTGCCGCTGCGCTGGTCCGCCCCCGAATATTCACCGGCCAACCCGGACGTGCCGGGCTAACGTCCGGGGATGCGACGGAACTTGAGGGTGGCGGCCTACGCCGTGTGCGTCCGCGACGGACGGATCCTGCTCGCTCGTTCACCCGGCCCCGGCGGAACTCCCGAATGGGTGCTGCCGGGCGGCGGCATGGAGCACGGCGAGGACCCGTACGACACCGTCCGCCGCGAGGTCGCCGAGGAGACCGGCTACCGCATCGCGGTGACCGGTCTCCTCGGCGTGGACTCGCGCCGGTTTCGGCTGGGCCGTCACCGCCGTACCGACCACCACGCCCTGCGGATCGTCTACGAAGGCGAGGTCGTCGACGGAGAACTCCGCTACGAGGTCGGCGGCTCCACCGATTTCGCCGCATGGCAGCAGCTTTCGGCCGTACCGGACCTGAACCGGATACCCCTGGTCGACATCGCGCTGCGCCTTTGGCGGGAACGCCCCGCGAACGGCCGTCTCACCGCCGAGGCCCCTCCCCTACCCCGGGAGATGAACGAGGAGTAACCACCCCTCGGCCGCCCGAGAACCACTCCATGACCGCGTCCCCTACCCCGTGATCCACGTACGGTGATCGGCGCTGCGCGTTGCCGCCGTGTTCACGCGCAGGTCATCCCCGGTGCCAACCATCCAGAGCGAGCGGGGCGTTCGCGCGAGCGACGACCCGCGACCACTGCCGACGCGTTCGCACTCGGGGAGATCGCGCCATGTCGCGCACACGCTCTGTCGCCACCTCCGCTCTGGGGGTCCACCGCCGTACCGTCCTCGCCGCCGCCGGAGCGGTCTCGCTCTCCGCGGGCGTCGGCTATGCCCTGCGCCCCACCGACAGCGAGGCCGCGACCACCACGGGCGCGGCGCCGGTCGCCCACTCCGGGCAGGCCGCCGCGGCGACCCCGCTCGCCCCCTACACCAAGGGCACCACGCTCGCCTCCGTCGCCGCACCCCGGACCAGCTCCGGCTACCGCCGGCTCGGCGACGGGCCCGGCTGGTCGCGCGTGGTGCGCGGCGAGCTGGCCACGCCCAAGTCCGGCCGCGCGAGCCGCCGTCGAGCCCTCGCCGCGTTCGTGCAGTTCACCGACCTGCACCTGATGGACGTCCAGCACCCGCTGCGCTGGGAGTTCCTGCGCGCGGCCGACCCGCACACCTGGCGGCCGCAGGAGGCGCTCACCGTGCCCGGTGCGATCGCGCTCGTCGAGCGGGTCAACGCCCTCAAGGGTGCCCCCGTCACCGGAGCCCCGCTGCACTTCGTCATGACCACCGGCGACAACACCGACAACAACGCCCACTCCGAGCTGGAGTGGTTCATGAAGGTGATGAGCGGCGGCCGGATCAGCCCCAACTCCGGTGACCCGGGGCACTACGAGGGTGTGCAGAACAGCGGTCTGAAGCTGTTCTGGCAGCCCGACGCCAGCCTCCGCGACAACGACAAGGCGCTCGGCTTCCCGCAGCTGAAGGGCTTCCTGGCCGCCGCGATCCGCGAGGTGCGCAGCCCCGGCCTCAACCTGCCCTGGTACTCCACGGTCGGCAACCACGACGCCCTTGCGCTTGGCGCCTACGGCTCCCACGGCGACCCCTATCTCGCCGAGGCGGCCATCGGCGGCAAGAAGCTGATGCAGGTCCCGGCCGCCGACGCGAGGAAACTCCTGACCTCCATCAACAACGGCACCGACCCCAAGGGCGCCGGCTACCGGGACTTCCTCAAGGCCCACGCCCGCTCGATGCGTTCGGTCACACCGGACGAGAGGCGCGCCCCCTACACCCCGGCCGACTACCTCAAGGCCCACCTCGACCCGGCCTACCAGGGCCGCGGCCCGGCCGGCCACGGCTACTCCTCGGCGAACCTCGACGCGGGCACCCAGTACTACGCCTTCCGCATCTCCGGCGACGTCATCGGCATCAGCCTCGACACCACCGACGCCGGCGGGCACTACGAGGGCTCCATCGGCACCGCCCAGCTGAACTGGCTGGACAGGACGCTGAAGGACAACAGGGACTCCTACGCCGTCGTCTTCAGTCACCACACCAGCCAGAGCATGGACAACACCCGCCCCGACCCGGCCCGCCCGGGCGAGAAGCGGCACGGCGGTGCCGAGGTGCTCTCCGTGCTGGGCGCGCACGCCAATGTGCTGGCCTGGGTGAACGGCCACGTCCACAAGAACGTCATCACCCCGCACAAGGCCTCCGGCGGCCGTTCCTTCTGGGAGATCTCCACCGCCTCGCACATCGACTTCCCCCACCTGGCCCGCATCATCGAGCTGGTGGACAACAAGGACGGCACGATCTCCCTGTTCACCACGCTGATCGAGTCCGCCGCCCCGCACCGCACCGACTTCGCCGACCTCTCCCAGACCGGCCTCGCCGCCCTCTACCGCGAGCTGGCCTACAACGCCCCCGGCGCCTCCAAGGCCCTCGCGGGCGGCGCGGCCGACCGGAACACCGAGCTCGTACTGAAAAAGGGCTGATATTCACCCAACTGGCCTATGGTGAGGCAACCTTCGCGCATCCGGCACAGGTTTCTTCTCCCGACCGCACCGAACACACAGGTTGGGGGAAGACATGCGCGTACGCACGACTCTGGTGGGCACCGCGGCCCTGCTCCTCGCGGGCACCCTGGCGGCCCCGGCCGTGGCCGCCTCCGGGCACGAGGGGCACGCCGCCACCCGCAAGGCCGTCGAGGCGGTGGTCGCGGCCGGTGCGCCCGGAGTGACCGCCACCGTCAAGGACGCCCACGGCACCTGGTCCATGACCGCCGGCGTGGGTGACATCCGCACGCGTGAGCCGCGCTCCACCGCCGACCGTTACCGCGTCGGCAGCATCACCAAGACCTTCGTCGCCACCGTCCTGCTCCAGCTGGAGGCGGAGGGCCGGCTGTCCCTGGACGACACCGTGGACAAGTGGCTGCCCGGTGTCGTTCAGGGTCATGGCCACGACGGCCGGCACATCACCGTCCGCCAGCTGCTGAACCACACCAGCGGCATCTACAACTACACCGATGACGAGGACTTCGGCCGCGCCTACTTCACCGCGGACGGCTTCTACCGGCACCGCTACGACACGCTCACGCCGCGCGAGCTGGTGGCGATCGCCATGAAGCACGCGCCGGACTTCGCGCCGGGCACGTCCTGGCGCTACTCCAACACCAACTTCGTGGTCGCCGGCATGGTGATCGAGAAGGTGACGGGACACCCGTACGCCGGCGAGATCACCCGGCGCGTCATCGCCCCCCTGCATTTGAGGGCCACGTCCCTGCCCGGTACGACGATCACCGTCCCGCACCCGAGCAGCAGGGCCTACTCGAAATTCACCGACCCGAAAGGCCCCACCTACGACGTCACGACCCTCAACCCCTCCATCGCCTCCTCCGCGGGCGAGATGATCTCGGACTCCGCCGACCTGGACCGCTTCTACGGCGCTCTGCTCGGCGGCCGGCTCCTTCCGCCGCGGCAGCTGAAGGAGATGAAGACCACGGTCGAGGTCAAGGACTCCCCCTCCCCGGGCGGCTACGGCCTCGGCCTCATGGAGACCTCGCTGAGCTGCGGTGTTCGAGTGTGGGGCCATGACGGCGGCATCCACGGTTCCGTGTCGACGGCGGTGACGACGGAGGACGGGCGGCACTCCCTGGCCTTCAATTCGAACGGGGACTGGGTCGACGGCGGACGCAAGATCGTAGAAGGGGAATTCTGTTAGACACCGTTTCATTCGCGTCGTTCCGTGTTAACCCGTACGCAATGTCCGTACCGCCTCATATCGGCTAACCCGCTCTGGACGGGGATGGCTCGATCTTCTCGATCATTTATGCAAGGCGGGTGGTCGTGTGCGCGCGATGCACGGACTGCGTGTGCTGTCGGTCTACGAGGGCTTCTTCTCCGGAGGGGCCCGGATCGTGCACAGCGACGTCGTACTGGGACTGGCCGAGGGCGGCCAGTCCCACCAGGTACTCAGCATCCATGGCGAGGTCCATCGCGAGGCCACCCGGCAGCGCATGGAGGACGACCACTGCTACCGGTCGCTGACCGCCGGCGGCGTCGGCGTCACCTCGC
The DNA here is from genome assembly GCF_053596375.1 of Streptomyces sp. NPDC001709. Classification (NCBI taxonomy): domain Bacteria; kingdom Bacillati; phylum Actinomycetota; class Actinomycetes; order Kitasatosporales; family Streptomycetaceae; genus Streptomyces; species Streptomyces sp. NPDC001709. The sequence continues at coordinate 50,780 of NZ_JBSFGB010000027.1, forward strand.
TCGGCCGCAGCGCGGGCCTGGTGGACGGGTCGCTCGCGGCGAACGTTTTCAGCGGGCCCGAGCTGGCCGAAACCGCCAGGGCGATGGCCGGGGCGGATGTGATCCTCTCCCTGAAGGAGCAGCCGCTGGCCCTGCTGAACCAGGCCGGCCTGCCCCGCCGCCCGGTCGTGGTCGGCCTGCACCGCTCCGACCCGGAGAACCAGGGCCCCGCGCTGGAGGAGCTGAAGGCCGCCATCGCCGACGGCACGGTGGCCGCGTGCGTGTGCTGCGCCGAGTCCACCCGGGCCGCCTACGAGGCCGCCGGCATCCCGTCCCGGCTGCTGCACGTCATCCCCAACGGTGTCGACCTGCTCCGCTTCCGCCCGGACGCGGCCGCGCGGCTCGCCTTCCGCGCCTCGCTCGGCATCCCCGACCGTGCGCCCGTGGTCGTCTTCGCGGCCCGGTACGCCGCGATGAAGAACGTCCCCCTACTGCTCCGCGCGGCCCGAGCCTGGCTCGCCCGCGAGCCCGAGGGGCACGTCCTGATGTGCGGCGCGGGCATGAACGACGCCAACCCGGCCCTGTGGGCCGACACCGAGATCGCGTTCGGCGCGGACCGGCACCTCGCGGAAAGGATTCACCTCCTCGGGGTGCGCCGCGACATGGAGAGCGTCTACGCCGGCGCCGACGTCGTCGCCCTGACCTCCGCCTCGGGCGAGGCGGCGCCGCTGTGCCTGATCGAGGGCATGATGTGCGGCGCCGTCCCCGTGACGACGGACGTGGGCGACAGCGCGGAGATCGTACGGGGCCACGGTTTCGTGACCCCGCAGGACCCGGAGACCATCGCCCTGGCCTGGACAGCGGCGGTCGCCGCCCGCGCCGACATCGCCCCGGCACTGGCGGCCAGCCGTGAACGCTTCAGCCGTACACGCATGATCGCGGCGTACGCCGCGCTGCTGGACGGCGTCCACCTGGAGGCCTCGCGCCTGCCGACGCTGCCCGAGCCGCGGTAGCCGGGCCGGCCCCGCTCAGGTGGCCCGGTCCAGGGCCGGAAGGTAGCCGAGCGACTGTCCCGGCGCCGTCGGGTGGTACGACTCGGTGGGGGCCGGCACGTCGACGCCGCGCATCCAGGGGGCCCGGGAGCAGATCTCGTGGCCGGCGAAGGCGGCCCTGACATCGGCGAAGACGAAGCCGTGGGCGGCGGCGCGCCGGGCGATCACCGTGTCGAGGTGGTCCACGCCGTCGTTGATGGCGGCGCGTGCCCGGTCCTGGAGGCCGACCTCGCAGGTGCCCTTGAGGTGGTACAGGTGCGGATAGCCGAGCACCACGACACGGGCGGCGGGTGCCCGGTCCCTGATGGCCGAGTAGAGCCGGTCGAGGCTGTCCCCGAGGGACCTGTCCACCGTGGCGCGGGCGGCGGCGACGGCTGACAGGCAGCGGCTGGTGCCGCCCAGCGCGCAGGTCGTCATGACGCCGACGAAGCCCGCGTCGCCGCCGCCGACGGTGAGGGTGACCAGCCTGGTGCCCGCGCCGAGCGCACCGAGCTGGCCGGACAGGACGTCGCTCGTCCGGGCGTGGTTGCACGCGGCGAAGGCGAAGGCCGCCACCTTGTGCGCCGAGGCCCACAGGATCGGGTACGCCCGGCCGCTGCGCTTGCAGTTCGTGCCCGTGGGGAGGTAGTCGCCGGCACCGAGCCCGGCGGAGTAGGAGTCACCGAGGGCCACATAGCCCACGGGTGCCGTCCGGGGCGCCGCCTGTGCCGTGCCGGGGGCGGCGACGAGGCAGGCCGTGGCCACGAGGGCCGCCGAACGCGCGGCTGTCCGGGTATGTCGCATACCTCTCATCTTTCGCGGCCCGGACGGCACCGCCCGCGAGACTCGTCCGTTCGGGTGAACGGCCCGGCACACGAGGAGGGGCCACCGGGATCGGCCCCGGTGGCCCCTCCTCTCCCCTCCTGAGGGCTCGGTGCGGCCCTCCTGATGCCTCCCGGTCCGTCACTACCGGGGAAGCACCACGACGTACGCGGCCGGGTCGCGGTCGGCGGACGCCATCAGGGCCGTACGCACCACCGCCGCCTGCTGTTCCATGCCGACCCGGAGCTTCTTCGGGGTGATGTACACGACCGTGATCCCGAGGCGTTCCAGGTGCTCGCGCTTGCGGGCGTACTCCGACCACAGCGCGTCCTCGTCCTGGCGCGGGGCCCTGGTGTCCAGCTCCACCGCCACCGCCTGGTCGGGCCAGTACGCGTCCAGGCCGCCCAGGTGCGGGCCGCCGGGCAGGCGCAGGTCGACGTTCCAGACCGGGTCGGGCAGCCCGTACTCGCTGACCATCCGGTACAGGCGGTCCTCGGCGATCGAGCGGCCCTCCGCCACGAGTGCGTCCACCGCGTCCACCACGTGCGGGCGGTTCAGCAGCTTGGCGTGGGTCAACTCCCGGACGATCGAGGCCGGTTCGCAGTGGCCGCCGCGCACCGCCTCGGTCAGCAGCCGCCGTACCGTCGCCGCGTCCTCCAGCTCCGCCACCGCGTCCGCCAGCGCCCGCGGCACCGGCGCCAGCGGCAGGCCCGACACCGCGTTCGGCGTGGGCAGGGCGGGTGTGCGCAGCACGCGGACATAGCCCGAGGTGCGCAGCCGGCGCAGCCGCGGGACCAGGACGTCGACGCGGTCCAGGGAGACCAGCGGCGGGGTGGCGGAGAAGCCGTAGAGGGTGAGGGCGGCGAGGCCCGTGATCATCGCCTCCGCGTAGACCGGGCGGTGCGGGTCCTCCGCCGTCGGCTGGGCCGGGACGCCCGGCGCGGACTCGCGGGCCGCGTACAGCAGGGCCCCGTGCAGGCGCTCCTCGCTCGTCGGCGGACCGGGGTGCAGCAGCACCACGTTCGGCAGCAGCAGCTGCCAGGGGCCGCCGGGGCGGCACTGCTCGGTCAGCTCGGCCGTCGTCACACCGTGCGAGCGGAGCTGAGCCGCCGTCAGGACCCGGCGGTGGACCTCGGAGAGGTGGCGGAGGGGGCGGGGGGAGAGCGGGGTGTTGTGGGTCATGGCGACGGGATTCCCACACCAGGTCCCACCCTTAACCGCTGTTACACGCCCGTCGAAAAATGCGGACAAGAGGGGACTAAAGGTCAGGTGTTCGGATGCCGAGTAGGGACGGGAAACCCCTGGTCCGATCGGGTGCGGACCAGGGGTTACGGTTCCGATTGACCGAATTCCGTAACGGTCACCGGCGGCCCAAGCTCAGGCCAAAGGTCGGCCGGATGTCAGCCGGTGCCGGCCACTGTCAGCCGGCGGTCGCCGTCGCGTCGCACTCCTGTGCGCGCAGCGCCCGCGCCAGGTCGTCCCGCGCCTCCAGCACCAGCCGGCGCAGCGCGGGCGCCGCGTCCTGGTGCGCCGCCAGCCACGCGTCCGTCGCCTCCAGGGTCTCCGGACGGTCCTGGAGCGCCGGGAACAGGCCCCGCACGACATCCATGCCGATCTGGATCGACCGCTCCCGCCACACCCGCTCGATCGCCGCGAAGTACTTCTGCGCGTACGGCGCGGTCAGCTCCCGCTGCGAAGGCCGGCCGAAGCCCGCGATCGTCGCCTCCACCAGCGCGTTCGACAGCGCATCGGACTCCACGACCTGCGCCCACGCCTGTGCCTTGACCGCCGCCGACGGGCGCGCCGCGAGGCACCGCACCTGGTGGCGCTTGCCCGACGCCGTGTCGTCGCGGGCCAGTTCGGCCGCGAGCGCCGACTCGTCCGCCGCCCCGTGCGCGGCCAGCGGCTCCAGGAACGCCCAGCGCAGCTCTTGGTCCACCTCCAGACCGTCGATCGAGGTCGTGCCGTCCAGCAGGTCCTGCAGCAGCCTCAGGTCCGGCTCGGCACTGGCCACGGTCGCGAAGAACCGCGCCCAGGCCAGCTGGTGCTCGCTGCCCGGCTCGGCCGCCCGCAGCTCCCGCAGCGCACCCTCGGCCAGCAGCCCGCCGCCACTTGCGCGCCACTCCGGCGCCGCGTAGTGCACCAGCGCCGAGTCCGCCCACGCGTGCAGCATCTGCAGCACACCGATGTCGGACTCGCGGCCCGCGAACCGCAGCACCAGATCGACGAAGTCCCGCGCCGGCAGCAGCGCGTCCCGCGTCATGTTCCACAGCGCCGACCAGCACAGGGCACGGGCCAGCGGGTCGGTCAGCAGGCCCAGGTGCGCCCGGAGCGTGTCCAGCGAGGTCTCGTCGAAGCGGATCTTGCAGTACGTCAGATCGTCGTCGTTGACCAGGACCAGCTCCGGCGCCTCGGCGCCCGCCAGCTCCGCGACGACCGTACGCGGCTCGTGCACGTCCGTCTCCACGCGCGCGTACCGCTCCAGCGCGCCCTCGGGCGTGCGCCGGTACAGGCCCACCGCGATCCGGTGCGGGCGCTCCTCGGGGTGCGACTCCGGTGCCTCCTGCACCACCGCCAGTTCGGCCACCCGGCCCTCGGCGTCCAGCAGCACCTGCGGCGTCAGCGAGTTCACCCCGGCCGTCTGCAGCCACGAACGCGCCCACGCCGACATGTCCCGGCCACTGGTCTCGCCCAGCACCGACAGCAGGTCGCCGAGGCGGGTGTTGCCGTACGCGTGGCGCTTGAAGTAGCGGCGGGCGCCCTCCAGGAACGCGTCCTGGCCGACGTACGCCACCAGCTGCTTGAGCACCGAGGCGCCCTTGGCGTACGTGATGCCGTCGAAGTTCAGCTTGGCGTCCTCCAGGTCACGGATGTCCGCCGTGATCGGATGCGTGGACGGCAGCTGGTCCGCCCGGTACGCCCACGCCTTGCGGCGGTTGGCGAACGTGATCCAGGCGTCCTTGAAGCGGGTCGCGCCGACGTTGGCGAAAGTGCCCATGAAGTCCGCGAAGGACTCCTTCAGCCACAGGTCGTCCCACCACTCCATGGTGACCAGGTCGCCGAACCACATGTGCGCCATCTCGTGCAGGATGACGTTGGCCCGGCCCTCGTACGACGCCTGCGTCACCTTGCCGCGGAAGATGAACTCCTCGCGGAAGGTCACCAGACCCGGGTTCTCCATCGCGCCCAGGTTGTACTCCGGCACGAACGCCTGGTCGTACTTCCCGAACGGGTACGGGTAGTCGAAGTGGTCGTGGAAGAAGTCCAGGCCCTGCTTGGTGACCAGGAAGACGTCGTCGGCGTCGAAGTGCGGGGCGAGACCCTTGCGGCACATCGCGCCGAGCGGGATCTCCAGCTTGGTGCCGTCCTCGAAGGTGCGGGTGTAGGAGTCCGTGACGCAGTGGTACGGCCCCGCCACCACACAGGTGATGTACGTCGAGATCGGCTTGGTCTCGGCGAACTGCCAGACGCCGTCGGCCAGTTCGCCCGCGCCGTTGCTCCACACCGTCCAGCCCTCCGGCGCCCGCACCTCGAAGCGGTACGGCGCCTTGAGGTCCGGCTGCTCGAAGTTCGCGAAGACGCGGCGGGAGTCGGCCGGCTCGTACTGGGTGTAGAGGTAGACCTCGCCGTCCTCGGGGTCGACGAAGCGGTGCAGGCCCTCGCCGGTGCGGGAGTAGGCGCACTGGGCGTCCACCACCAGCTCGTTCTCCGCGGCCAGGTCCTCCAGCGCGATCCGTGCGCCGTCGAAGACCTCGCCCGGGTCCAGGTCCCGGCCGTTCAGCGAGACGGCGGTCACCCGCGGCGCGATCAGATCGGCGAAGGTCGACGCGCCCGGCTCGTTGCAGCGGAAGCGGATCGTGGTCACCGAGCGGAAGGTGCGCGGCTCGCCCTCCCCGCCGCCGACGGCGGACCTGAGGTCCAGGGACACGTCGTACCCGTCGACGGACAGCAGGGCGGCCCGCTCCCGGGCCTCGTCGCGGGACAGATTCTCACCGGGCACGGACGGCACTCCCTTGTGATCGCGTGGATGAGGGCTGAACAGGACCGATCCTGCCATGCGCCCCTGACGGCGGGCAGCAGGGAATGCGGGTCGGGAGGACGTCGTTGAGGGTTGAAAAGAGTCTTTCGCTGAGGAGAGCCATGTCCGAGTCCGGCAAGACCCCCGTCGACTTCTGGTTCGACCCGCTGTGCCCCTGGGCCTGGATGACCTCCCGCTGGGTGCTGGAGGTCGAGAAGGTCCGTGACATCGAGATCCGGTGGCACATCATGAGCCTGGCCGTACTCAACGAGAACAAGCTGGACGAGCTGCCCGAGGAGTACCGGGAGATGCTCGCGACCAAGGCCTGGCAGCCGGTGCGCGTGGTCACCGCCGCCTGGCAGAAGCACGGCGACGACATCCTCGGCCCGCTCTACACCGCGCTCGGCACCCGCATCCACAACAACGGCGAGGGCCCCACCGTGGAGGCCATCGCGGGCGCCCTCGCGGACGTCGGCCTGCCCGCCGACCTCATCGACTACGCCGACCAGCAGGACTTCGAGTTCGACGCCGAGCTGCGCGCCTCCCACAAGGAGGGCATCGAGAAGGTCGGCCAGGACGTCGGCACCCCGGTCATCGCCCTGCCCGGCCCCGACGGCGAGCAGATCGCCTTCTTCGGCCCGGTCGTCACCCCCGCCCCGAAGGGCGAGGAGGCGGCCCGTCTGTGGGACGGCGCGGTGGCGGTCGCCTCGGTGCCGGGCTTCTACGAGATCAAGCGCACCCGCACCAAGGGGCCGGACTTCAGCAACCTGTAAGTCCAGGTCGGTGCACGGGCCCGGTGCCGCTCGGCGCCGGGCCCGTTCCCGCCTACGGTGACTTCGGGATCGGTACGCCCGGCTTGAGGAAGAACAGGCCGCTGACGGCCCCGGTCTTGTCGAAGCTCAGGCGGAACTCGCCGGGCCCGTGCTGCATGCGCAGGGGCACGCTGACCACGGTGAACCGGCCGGACTTGGTGTCCTTGGGCTTCCGGTGCGACTGATAGCGCCCGAACTGGGTCTGGTAGCTCTTCCACGCCTTTTCGAGCGCGTCCGGTGGCAGGCGCTTGTGCATGGTCGTGTCGAAGTGGGCGGTGGCGGCCTTGTAGTCGCCCTTGACGATGTCATCGAGCGTCTGCAGGGCGACCGTGTCGTCCTTGGGCGCGGCCAGTGCGGAACCGGTGGCCGGCAGCAGCGCGGACGCGGCCAGTGCGACCGAGGCCGCCGTCCGGACGAGTCGCCGCCTGCCGCGGCGTGCGATGTCTTGGTCGGACATATCTTCATCCTGCGCCTCTCGCCCGGCCCTCGCATGCCGGGGTCGCTGCTCTCGCTCAACCTGCCCTGCGGGTATGGGAAAACCCCGTGAGTCAGGTCCTCACGGGGTTTTCCGTTCATCCGCCTGCCGCCGTGAAGGGTGAGAAGACGATCACGAGGCAGGACGACTCGGGGGCTCAGGGAGCGAGCAGCAGGGCGTTCCCGCGGGACTTGGCGGCCTCGTAACGGCGGGCGACGTCCTGCCAGTTCACGACCTGCCACATGGCCTCGACGAAGTCCACCTTCTGGTTGCGGTACTGGAGATAGAAGGCGTGCTCCCAGGCGTCGAAGACCAGGATCGGGGTGGAGCCCTGGCCGACGTTGCCCTGGTGGTCGTAGACCTGCTCCACGATCAGGCGGCCGCTCAGCGGCTCGTACGCCAGCACGCCCCAGCCGGAGCCCTGGGTGGTGGCCGCGGCCTTGGACAGCTGGGTCCTGAAGGCGGCGAAGGAGCCGAAGGACTCCGTGATCGCGTCCGCCAGCTCGCCCACGCCGTCGGCCGCGAGCGGCTCGCCGCCGCCGTCCTTCGGACCGGTCATGTTCTGCCAGTAGACGCTGTGCAGGATGTGGCCGGAGAGGTGGAAGGCCAGGTTCTTCTCCAGGCCGTTGACCGAGCCCCACGACTCCTTGTCCCGCGCCTCGGCGAGCTGCTCCAGCGTGTCGTTGGCGCCCTTCACATAGGCCGCGTGGTGCTTGTCGTGGTGCAGCTCGATGATCTCCGGGCTGATCACGGGGGCCAGCGCGGAGTAGTCGTAGGGCAGGTCGGGCAGCGTGTAGACGGGCATGGGTGATCCCCTCCGGAACCTTATTGCAAAAAGCTTGCAACTACACGCTAGCAACAAGAGCGTGCGGACAACACAAAGGCCCCCGCGTGTCGTACGCGGGGGCCTTGCCGAGGAGGGGTCAGCGCTTGGCGCGGGCCCGCTGCCAGACGTAGCCGACCGCCGCCAGGAACAGGGTCATGCCACCGGTGGAGTACAGCTGGACCCGGGTGTCCTGCTCGCGGGCCATCAGGACGAAGATCGCGGCCATGCCGGCCAGCGCCGCCCAGGTCAGCCAGGGGAACGCCCACATGCGCACGACCAGCTTCTCGGGGGCCTCGCGCTCCACGCGGCGGCGCAGCAGCAGCTGGGAGACCGCGATGAAGACCCAGACGACCAGGATGACCGCGCCGATCATGTTCAGCAGCCACGGGAAGACGTCGTCCGGGCGCCAGTAGCTGAGCACCACACAGACGAACCCGAAGAAGCAGGAGGTGAGGACGGCGATCCGGGGGACCCCGCCGGACAGCTTCGCCAGCACCTTCGGGCCCTGCCCGCGCTCGACCAGCGAGTAGGCGATGCGCGAGGAGCCGTAGATGTTGGCGTTCATCGCGGACAGCAGGGCGGCGAAGACCACCACGTTCATCAGCTGTCCCGCGCCGGGGATGCCGAGGTGGTCGAGCGTGGCGACGTACGGGCCCTTCGTCACGACCTCCTTGGAGTCCCACGGGACCAGGGTGACGACGACCGCCATCGAGCCGATGTAGAACAGCGCGATGCGCCACATCGCCGTACGGACGGCGGACACCACGCCCTTGACCGGGTTCTCCGACTCGGCCGCCGCGATGGTGACCGTCTCCAGGCCGCCGTAGGCGAAGACGGACGCGAGCAGGCCGATGATCAGGCCGTTGCCGCCGTGCGGCAGGAAATGGGTGAGGTTCGAGGTGCCGGGGGCGTCCGTGCCGGGCAGCACGCCCGCGATGGCGAGCACGCCCAGGATCAGGAACAGGCTGATCGCGCCGACCTTCAGCGCGGCGAACCAGAACTCGAACTCGCCGAAGTTCTTCACGGCGGCCAGGTTCGCCCCGCAGAAGACGACCATGAACAGCGCCACCCAGAGCCACTCGGGGGTGCCGGGCAGCCAGCCGGAGACGATGTGCGCGGCGCCGATGCCCTCCAGGCCGACGGCCGTGCACAGCAGCACCCAGAACGACCAGCCGGCCGCGAAGCCCGCCCAGGGGCCGATCGCCCGCTCGGCGTGCGCGGAGAAGGAACCGGACGACGGGTAGGCGGCCGACATCTCGCCGAGCATCCGCATCACCAGCATCACCAGCAGGCCGGAGAGCGTGTAGGCGACCACGATGGACGGGCCGGCGGCGGCGATGCCCGCGCCGGAGCCGATGAACAGGCCGGCACCGATGACGCCGCCCAGGGCGATCATCGACAGGTGGCGCTGCTTGAGGCCGTGGGAGAGGGAGGCGCCCTGTTCCTGCGGCGGCGTCTCCGTGGTGGTGCTGGTGGGCATGGGCGCGGCTCTCCCGGGCGAAGGCAATGGGCGGGCAAAAACCCCGCCAGTCTGGGCGGCCCGTCCGCTCACACGGAGGGGCCGCCCAGTATCCGGACACTCGCCACACGCAGGGTGAACGGACGACTACGCGGCTGCCGACACCGGGGTGTAGTGCGAGGCGTCGCCCTCGATCGAGTAGCTCTCCTTGCCCTCGACGCCGACCGGGACGTCACCGGCGACGGTCACCCGGTGCAGCCGGCGCGGCCGTCCGTCGTAGTTGTCGATGGCGTAGTGCTGGGTGATCCGGTTGTCGAAGAGCACCAGCTCGTCCTCCGCCCAGCGGTGGCGCAGGATGTTCTCCGGGCGGGTGACGTACGCCTGGAACAGGTCCAGGATCTTGCGGGACTCGCCGGTCGACAGGCCCACGATCCGCTGCGCGAACCCGCCGATGAACAGGCCGCGCTCCCCGGTCAGCGGGTGCACCCGGACCACCGGATGGGCGGTGCGGTACCCGATGGACGTGAACTGGGCGCGCTGGGCGGCCTGCTCCTCGTCGATCTCCTCGTCCGGTACGGCGTAGTCGTAGTCGTTGGTGTGCTCGGCCCACAGCGTGTCGGCGAGGCGGCGCAGCGGCTCGGGCAGGTCCCGGTAGGCGGCGGCCGCGTTCGCGATCAGGGTCTCGCCGCCGTACGGCGGGATCGTGATCGAGCGCAGGGTGCTGGCCTGCGGCGGGTTGAGGACGAAGGTGACGTCGGTGTGCCAGTGGTTGGCCCGGCCCCGCTCGCTGTCCACGGGCAGCACGTTCGGGGCGCCGTCGACCGCGCCGACCGTCGGGTGGGCCGTGGTGAGGTCGCCGAAGTGCCGGGCGAAGGCCTGCTGGCCGGCGTCGTCCAGGCCGCCCGCGTCGAAGACGAGCGCCTTGTGGACGTTCAGGGCCTCACGGATCTCGGCCACCTCTTCCGGGGCGAGCGGCCGGGTGATGTCGACGCCGGAGACACGGGCGCCGACGCGTGCGGTGACCTTGGTGATCTCGATGGACATGGCGGTTCCTTTCAGACGCGGTCAGACGAGGGCTGCGATGTGCTGGTTGGCGGGGCGGGGCAGGCCGTAGCGCTCCCGGAGGGTCCGGCGGGGGCCGTACTCCTCGCGGAACAGGCCGCGGGCGCGCAGGAGCGGTACGACGTGCTCGACGAAGGCGTCCAGCCCGGAGGGCAGCACGGCGGGCATGATGTTGAAGCCGTCGGCGGCGCCCCGGGTGAACCAGGTCTCGATCTGGTCGGCGACCTGCTCGGGCGTCCCGGCGAAGGTGAGGTGGCCTCGCCCGCCGCCGAGCCGGCCGATCAGCTGCCGGACGGTGAGCCGCTCGCGCCGGGCCAGCTCGACCACGAGTGTGTAGCGGCTCTTGGCGCCCTCGACGGCGGACTCGGGTGGCAGGTCGGAGGGGAGTTCGGCATCCAACTCCAGTGTTCCGGCGGGCAGTTGCAGAAGGTTCTCCAGCCGGCTGACCCCGTGGTCGTACACGATGTGGTCCTCCAGCAGCTGTTCCGCCGCCCGCGCCTCCGCCTCGGTCGAGCCGAGCACGGGCACGATGCCGGGGAGCACCTTGATGTGCCCGGGATCCCTTCCCGCTTGTACCGTCCGGGACTTGAGGTCGGCGTAGAAGGCCTGCGCGTCCTCGATGGTCTGCTGTGCGGTGAACACCGCCTCCGCGTACCGGGCGGCGAAGGCCTTGCCGTCCTCGCTCGACCCCGCCTGCACCAGGAGCGGGTAGCCCTGGGGTGTGCGGGGCACGTTGAGGGCGCCCGCCACACTGAAGTACGTGCCCTGGTGGCGGGGCGGATGGATCTTGCTGTCGTCGCCCCAGACGCCGGCCGCCTTGTCGGCGACGATCGCGTCGTCCTCCCAGCTGTCCCACAGCTTCAGCGCCACGTCGAGGAACTCGGCCGCGCGGGCGTACCGCTCGGCGTGCGGGGGCTCTTCACCGAGCCCGAAGTTGCGGGCGGCCTCGGCTCCCGCCGTGGTGACGATGTTCCAGCCGGCCCGGCCGCCGCTGATGATGTCCAGCGAGGCGAACTTGCGGGCCAGGTTGTAGGGCGAGTTGTAGGACGTGGAGGCGGTGGCGATCAGGCCGATGTGCTCGGTGGCCGTCGCCAGCGCGGTCAGCAGGGTGAGCGGTTCCAGGGCGCCGGCCGGGCGCTGGGCGAGGTTGCCCCACAGCTGGGGGCCGTCGGCGAGGAAGAGGGAGTCGAAGGTGCCGCGCTCGGCGATCCGGGCGAGCCGCACGTAATGCTCCAGGTCGACGTGCGCGTACGGGTCGCTCTCTGGGAGCCGCCACGACGCCTCGTGGTGCCCGGTGTCCATGAGGAACGCGTTCAGATGGAGTGTTCTGCGTGTCACCGGTCCTCCGTGACGCCCAGTGCGGCCAGCAGCCGCTCGCGGTACTCGCCCAGCACCGGCTCGCGGTAGGAGCGCGGGTGGGGGCGGTCGATGGTCAGGTCGAGTCCGATGCGGCCCTGGTCCAGGACGAGGACCCGGTCGGCGAGCACGATCGCCTCGTCGACGTCGTGGGTGACCAGCAGCACGGACGGGCGGTGGCGCTGCCACAGGTCGCGCAGCAGGCTGTGCATCCTGATGCGGGTCAGCGCGTCCAGCGCGCCGAACGGCTCGTCGGCCAGCAGGAGTTCGGGCTCACGGACCAGGGAGCGGGCGAGCGCGGCCCGCTGGGCCTCGCCGCCGGACAGCTCGCCCGGCCAGGCCCGCTCACGGCCCTGCAGCCCGACCTCCGCGAGGGCGGCCCGGCCCCGCTCCTCGGCGTCCCTGCCGTCGGTGCCCAGCAGGACGTTGTCCAGCACCCGGCGCCAGGGCAGCAGCCGGGAGTCCTGGAAGACGACCGAGACCCGCTCGGGCGCGGTGAGCCGGCCCCCGCCCGTGACCTCGTGGTCGAGCCCGGCGATCGCCCGCAGCAGGGTGCTCTTGCCCGAGCCGCTGTGCCCGAGCAGGGCCGTGAACTGGCCGGCGGGCAGGTCGAGGTCGATGCCGTCGAGGACCGTACGGCCGTCGAAGGAGCGGGTGAGGCCGCGGAGCCGGACGGCGGGGCGGGTCAGTTGCTCAGTGTGCGGCGCCACGACAGCACCCTCCGTTCGACGAGACGGACCACGCTGTCGGAGACCAGGCCGAAGACGCCGTAGATCAGCAGGCCGACCAGGATCACGTCGGTCTGGCCGTAGTTCTGCGCCTGGAACATCATGTAGCCGAGGCCGCTGGTGGCGTTGATCTGCTCCAGCACCACCAGGGCCAGCCAGGAGCCCGTCACACCGAGCCGGAGTCCCACGAAGAATCCGGGCAGCGCGCCGGGGATCACCACCTGGCGGACGAAGGCGAGCCGGGACAGGCCCTGCACCTCCGCGAGTTCGACGTAACGGCCGTCGATGCCGGACAGCGCGGCATGCGTGTTCAGATAGATCGGGATGTAGACGACGATCGCGATGATGGCGACCTTGAAGGTCTCGCCGATGCCCAACCAGAGGATGAACAGCGGGATCAGGCCGAGGGTCGGGATCGCCCGGTTGAACTGCACGGTCCCGTCGATCAGCGCCTCCCCGGTCCGGCTGAGCCCGGCGGCGAGCGCGAGCAGCACCCCTGCGGCCAGACCGATCGCGAAGCCGTATCCGGCCCGCTCCAGCGAGGTCAGGATGTCGGTGGGCAGGGTGCCGGCGGTCCACAGATGACCGGCGGTCCAGATGACCGTCCAGGGAGCCGGGACGGCACCCGTGTCGAGCGCTCCGGCGGCGGAGGCGGCGGCCCACACGGCGAGGACGACGAGGGGGCCGAGCAGCCGGGCGGCCGGCAGCCGGCGGCCGGGGGACAGACGCCTGCGCCTGCGGACCTCGGGGACCTCCCCGGCCTCCGCCGCCGCGACGGCGGTCGTCGTCGTGGTCACGGCGGTCATTTCCGGTACTCCTCGGGTACGGCCTTTGCGGCGATCGACTCGAAGCGGTGGTCGAAGAGCGAGGACACGTCGAACTTCTTCACGAACCCGCCCTCGGCCAGCAGATCGGCCGTCTCCTGCTCCCACTTGACCGCCTCGTCCCAACCGGTCGGGAACAGCGGCTTGTTGGCGAGCTTGGCGATGCCCCGCGCCTGCTCCAGGGTCAGGTTCTGCGTCTTGACGTAGAACTCCTCGTTCCAGACGTCCGGGTGCTCGTACTGCCACACCTGGCCCCGGGCCCACTGCGAGATGTAGGCGGCGATGGCGGCGGCCTTCGCGGGGTCGTTCAGCACGGACTGCGGCGCCCACAGCAGGTTGAGCAGGTCGACGACATCGGTGGGGATGGTGCGGGCGCCTTTCGCCTCGTACTGCTTCAGATACGCGGGCGCCTGGTTGTTGGCGAGCGGGGCCACGTCGACCTGCCCGGACTGCAGGGCGGTGAGGAACTGGTTGCTGGTCAGCGGGACCAGCTTCACCTCGTCGTACCCGAGGCCCGCCTTCTTCAGCGCCCGTAGCAGGACGACGCCCTGGGCCTGCCCCTGCGAGAAGGCGAGCCGCTTGCCCTTGAAGTCGTCGACGGTGTGGATGTCGCTGCCGGGCTTGGTGGCGAAGAGGTAGTTGGGCTTGCGGGTGATGTCGATCGCCACGATCTTGGCGTCGAAGCCCTGGTAGTGCGCCTGGATCGGCGGGATGCCCGCGTTGTTGGCGAGGTCCAGGGACCCCGCGCGGAAGGCGTTGATGACATCCGGTCCGGCGCCGATGTTCACCCAGCTCGACACCGTGAACGGCAGCTTGGGCAGCTTCGCCAGCCGGAACTGCAGCTGCTGCTGGCCCAGGTACGAGGCGATCTTCAGGCTGGTGCCCGCCGGGACCTTGTCCGCGAGCGGCTTGGTCGCGGCGCCCTGGGTGTCGGCGGCGGCATCGCCCTTCGCGCAGCCGCTGAGGCCCACGGCGGCGGTGGACGCGCCCAGCAAGGAGGTGAGAAAGACACGACGGTGCATGGGAGGACTCCCGGGAGAAAAGGGCTGGAAAGGCGGGAAGAAATCCGGGAAAGACAAGCCGGGGGAAGAGAACTCACGCAGACCCGCGCAGCGGGAAACACACGCTTCATGCGCGGCAATATGTCAGCAACAGACGGTGCGACAGCTCGTGAGGTGGCTCATGACCAGCATGTTCCTGGCCATGAGCGACTCCTGTCAACATTCGGAGTTTCTGAATTAAATAGCCTCAGGTGGCGCGCCCAACGGATCCCGGAACACCACGTCAAGGGCCACTGAACCGCCCGCGACCGCCAGCACGGAATCCGGGAAACTCGTCGGCAGCACCGCCGCCGTACGGCGATTTCCGGCCGCCTCCCGCAGCGCGCCCAGGCACTCCTCGAAGTGGAGGGCACCGACCTCGGTGACGACGACCGTCTCCGGGTTGAGCACATCGAGCAGCAGCCCGGCCGCCCGCCCGGTCGCCCGGGACCGCTCGACCAGCAGCCGCCGGGCCACCGCGTCCCCGGCCGCCGCGGCGGCCACCACATGCATCGGATTGGCCGAGCCGATCACCCCGGCCGCACGGGCCCGCCGACACAACGTCCGCTCGCTCAGCTCCACTTGAAGGCAGCCGCTACGGCCGCACGGGCAGGGCTCGGTGCCGCCCGGCACCGGCAGATGCGCGATCGCCCCGGCCGCCGAACGCGGCCCGTGGTGCACCTCGTCGTTGGTGGCGAAGGCCGCGTCGACCACATTGCCCACGAATAGATGCAGCACGCTCCGGCTGCCCCGGGCCCGCCCGAACAGCCGCTCCCCGTTCACCAACGCCCGTGCGTGGCCGTCCACATGGACCGGCAGGCCGGTGCGGGCGCCGAGCAGCTCCCGCACCGGCACCTCGCGCCAGCCCAGCAGCTCGTGCTCGACCACGGTGCCCGTCTCCCGGTCCACCCAGCCGCCGACCGCCACCCCGACGCCCAGCGGCCGGCGGCCCGGCACCCCGGCGAGCAGCTCGGAGAGCGCGCCGGCGGCCCGCGCCAGCACCCAGCCGGGATCGGTGCGTTCGTGCTTCAGCTCGCGCCGGGCCACCACCCGTCCGCGCAGATCCAGCAGCGCGACCGTCGTGTACGGCACGGCCACATGCACCCCGCCGACCAGGAACCCGGTGTCGTCCAGGTCGACGGGCACATGAGGCCGGCCCACCCCGTTCGAGCGGCGGGGAGCCGCCGACTCCCGGATCAGACCGAGACCGGTGAGCCGGGCACAGTGCTCGGTCACCGACGCGGGCGACAGCCCGGTCAGCCGGGCGATGGTGCTGCGCGCCACCGGCCCGTGCTCCAGCACGGACCGCAGCACGACACTGGCGCTGGTGCGCAGCCGGTCGCGGTCGGCGGCACGTGGAACGGGCGAGACAAGGGGGGATACCGCGGTACGGGGCATGGAGGACCGTCCTCGGGAACGGGGCCGACACGTCTCGGAGAGCAGCGGCACACCGCAGGGCGCCGCTAAGCCGGGCGGCGACAGGTGGCCGTGCCCTGGCGTCGCAGGTCGACATAGCGACGCGACGTGAAGTACCGGGCCTGGGCAACCATGCGTTCGAAGCTAGCAAAGCGCCCCCGCGCTGCCCAGACGGCGACCGACGGGCGAGACGGTCACCGGGGCGTTGGTGGAACCCTACAGACGCGGCGTCAGGTCCACCCGTACCATGCGCCACTTCACCTCAGTGACCGGTATCACGCCCTCCCCGGTGTAACCTGCATCCTTTGTTTGGAGCCCACCAAGGGTCAGTTCCCGCCTTTGTCGAGCACTGACGGTGATCGGCGCGCGGCGGCCGGTATAGCGTCACGGTGTTCCCACGTGCCCACACCACTCGCGGAGTCCCCATGAGCACCGCCACCGTCGTCGCCCGCCCCGGCGCCGTCCTCGCCGACCTCCTTCCCGCCTCCCGCGTGCGCGACGCCGCCCTCGTGGTCGGCGGCGCCGTGCTCACCGGCCTCGCCGCGCAGCTGGCCGTCCCGGTGCCCGGCTCCCCGGTGCCGGTGACCGGCCAGACCTTCGCCGCGCTGCTCGTCGGCACCGCGCTCGGCACCCGCCGCGGCTTCCTCTCCCTCGCCCTGTACGCGCTCGCCGGTGTCGCCGGTGTGCCGTGGTTCGCGGGCGGCACGTCCGGCTCGGGCGCCGTCTCCTTCGGCTACATCCTCGGCATGCTGCTCGCCTCGGCCGCCGTGGGCGCCCTGGCCCGGCGCGGCGCCGACCGCTCGCCGCTGCGGATGGCGGGCACGATGATCCTCGGCGAGGCGATCATCTACGCGATCGGCGTGCCCTACCTGGCCGTCGCCGCCGACATGTCCCTCTCCAAGGCCGTCGCGCTCGGCCTCACCCCGTTCCTGATCGGCGACGCCCTCAAGGCCGCCCTGGCGATGGGTGCGCTGCCCACCGCCTGGAAGTTCGCGAACAAGCGCTAGGAGTCATGCGCCGACGCCGTAGTTCCTGCGGAAGAGGTTCGCCGGGTCAGGGGTCTCCTTGGTCCGGGCGAGCCTCTTTCGCGTTTCGGGGTCGCAGCTCACCGGCGCGCTCGACGTCCGTAACCGGCGTCACCAGGGCGCAGGAGGGTCAGGCCGAGGTGGTCGTCCCCGTAGGTGTCACGGCATGCAGCAAGGCCGCATGACCTGACAGGTTCCGTCAGGTCATGCGGCCATGGTCAGCCGGAGGGCGGATCAGCCGACGGACACCTTGTCGGCCGGGGCCTCGGCGGCCGGGACCGGGCGGTTCGCCTGGAGCTTCTGCTTCACCACGGCGACCAGCACCACGACCGCCGCCACCCCCACGGACAGCAGCACGGTCGTACGGCCGCTGCTCTCGCCCTTGGTGTCGGTGAGCATGTAGCCGAGGACGCCGACGATGAAGACGGCCGTGATCCAGGTCAGGTACGGATACAGCCACATCTTCACGACGAGCTTCTCCGGTGCCTCCCGCTGGATGATCTTCCGCATCCGCAGCTGCGAGAAGCAGATGACCAGCCACACGAACAGGGCGACCGCTCCAGAGGAGTTGACCAGGAAGAGGAAGACGGTCTTCGGGTAGGCGTAGTTGAAGAAGACCGCCACGAAGCCGAAGACGACCGACGCCAGGATGGCCGCCATCGGCACACCGCGGGAGGTGGTGCGGGCGAAGGCCTTCGGGGCGTCACCGCGCTGGCCCAGCGAGAACGCCATGCGGGAGGCCGTGTAGAGGCCGGAGTTGAGACAGGACAGCACCGAGGTCAGGATGATGACGTTCATGATCTGACCGGCGTTGGGGATGCCGAGGGAGTCCAGCGCGGCGACGTAGGAGCCGTCCTTCTTGATGGACGGGTCGTTCCACGGCAGCAGCGAGACGACGACCAGGATCGAGCCCAGGTAGAAGACGCCGATACGCCAGATGATGCTGTTGGTGGACTTGGTCACCGCGCCCTGCGGGTCCTCCGACTCGCCGGCCGCCAGGGTCGCGATCTCGCTGCCCATGAAGGAGAAGACGACCAGCAGCACACCGGTGAGAATCGCGCCGGGGCCGTGCGGCAGGAAGCCGCCGTGGTTCGTCAGGTTGCCGAAGGAGGCCTTGTCGGCGTGCACGCCCGGCAGGACGCCGAACACGGCCAGCAGACCGATGACGATGAACGCGCTGATCGCCACGACCTTGATACCGGCGAACCAGAACTCGAACTCGCCGTAGGAGCCGACGGAGACCAGGTTGGTCGCGGTCAGCACGGTCATCACGATGAGCGCCCAGGCCCACTGCGGCACGTTCGGGACCCAGCCGTGGAGGATCTCGGCGCCGGCGGTGGCCTCGACGGCCAGCACGACGACCCAGAAGAACCAGTAGAGCCAGCCGATGGAGAAGCCGGCCCAGCGGCCGAGGGCACGGTCGGCGTGCGCGGAGAAGGAGCCGGAGGTGGGGTTGGCGGCGGACATCTCGCCGAGCATCCGCATCACGAGGACGACGAGGGTGCCGACGAGGGCATACGACAGGAGAATGCCCGGTCCCGCGGTGGCGATACCGGTCTTGGAACCGACGAAGAGGCCGGCTCCGATGACACCACCGATCGCGATCATCGACAGATGGCGGTTCTTGAGTCCTGCTTGGAGGCCCGAACCAGGGGTCATGGACGGATTTCCTTTGCACCAGGAGGGGCGGCTCGTATGAGCGGTGTACGAGGCGGTCCAGTGAATCCGAGGCGAACGAATTCGGGAACCTCTGAATCCGTATCGTTACCTTGAGGTTCCCTTGAGGTTCTATGGGCCCGCTCACATTCTTCCTGGCTTGGCGATCCGGCGATCCGGCGTTCCCACCCGAGGCTGCTCCCCCGGATCGGGCGTGTCACACTCATGGCATGCGCGTGTATCTCGGCTCCGACCATGCGGGCTACGAACTCAAGAACCACCTCGTCGACTGGCTCAAGGCGGCGGGGCACGAGCCCGTCGACTGCGGGCCGCACATCTACGACGCCCAGGACGACTACCCGCCCTTCTGCCTGCGCGCCGCCGAGCGTACGGCCGCGGACTCCGACGCCCTCGGCATCGTGATCGGCGGCTCCGGCAACGGGGAGCAGATCGCCGCGAACAAGGTGAAGGGCGTGCGGGCGGCGCTGGCCTGGAGCGAGGAGACCGCGTCGCTCGGCCGGCAGCACAACAACGCCAACGTCGTGGCCGTGGGTGCGCGCATGCACAGCACGGAGGAGGCGACGAAGTTCGTCGAGACCTTCCTCAACACGCCGTTCTCCGGTGACGAGCGTCACATCCGCCGCATCGACATGCTGTCGGCGTACGAGACGACGGGCGACCTGCCGCCGATCCCGGCACACCACCCCCAGCAGTAGGCCGACCTCCCGGGGGCTCCGCCCCCGGCCCCGGCTTGCTTCGGCTGGAGAGAAGACGGAAGGCCCGCCCCTTCGCCGGTCGGCCGCAATGCCACCCGGCCCGCTCGTCCACCCCTCGGCCAAACGAGTCGGGTGGGCGGGTGGGCGACGCATTGGTTGGAAAGGACACCTTAGCCTTGCCGGAAGGGCACACCATCCATCGGCTGGCCCAGGACTACGCCGCCCGCTTCCTCGGCACGGCCCCGCGGGTGACCAGCCCCCAGGGCAAGTTCTCCGACGCCGCCGCCCTTCTGGACAGAGCCGCGCTGACGGCCACCGAAGCGCACGGCAAGCACCTCTTCCTCCGCTTCCGGGACACCGACTGGGTCCACATCCACCTCGGCCTCTTCGGCAAGGTCGGCTTCGGTGACGCCCCCGCACCCCCGCCCACCGACACGGTCCGCCTCCGTCTCGCGAACGACACGGCGTACGTGGACCTCCGCGGCCCCACCACCTGCGCGCTGATCACCGACACCGAGAAGCAGGCCATACACGACCGCCTCGGCCCCGACCCGCTCCGCGAGGACGCCGACCCGAGCGCGGCGTACCGCAGGATCTCGCGCAGCCGTACGACGATCGCCGCGCTGCTCATGGACCAGAAGCTCGTCGCCGGCGTCGGCAACGTCTACCGCGCCGAGGTCCTCTTCCGGCACGGCATCGACCCGTACCGCGCGGGCAAGGACATCACCCCGGCCGAGTGGCGGACCATCTGGGCCGACCTCGTCTCGCTGATGCGCGAAGGGGTGCGGAACAACAGGATCGACACCGTACGGCCCGAGCACACCCCGGAGGCCATGAGCCGCCCGCCCCGCGTCGACGACCACGGCGGCGAGGTGTACGTCTACCGCCGCGCCGCCCAGCCCTGCCACATCTGCGGCGACGAGATCCGCACCGCCGGCCTCGCCGCCCGCAACCTCTTCTGGTGCCCCACCTGTCAGAAACGGTGACCGAACGCTAGAAGCCGTGCGGCAGCCAAGGTGCCACCGCCGAGCCGAACGCCACCGACGCCTCCGTCAGCGCCCCCGGCCGCCGCTCCCGTACCCGCCCGGCCGCCGCGAGTGACAGCAGGGTCACCCCGCCGAGATAGGCCGCGCCCAACTCCCGTACGGACAGGGTCACATCGGCCGCGTCGGACGTCCGTTGGCAGGACGCGCCCTTGGTGTCGCCCGTCAGGCGCCAACGCCCGGCGTTCCACGGGCAGAAGGTGTCCTCCACCTCCAGCACGACGTCCACGGGCGCCTGATACGTACGGGCCGACAGTGCCGTACCGACGTCGACGAGACGGACGTACGCGTCGTCCCTCAGGCGCGGCCGGCAGCGGCGGGTGTCCGAGACCAGGTACCGCCAGGCGTCGTCCACCGGCCGCGACTCCACCGACAGCGTCGTCATCAGGTCGATGCCGAACAGGAACCGCCACAGCGCGGCCTCGGTGACGGGATCGAGCGCGGCCAGGTCCTTCAGGTGCACCGTGCCGTCGTGCCCGCTCTCACCCCAGTCGATCTTGGTGGTGAAGCGGACGTACCCGGTGATCTCGCCGTCCCGTTCGGCGACCGCGCACTGCAGCGCCGACGCCCCGTCCCGGTCGCTCTCCGGGTCCAGGAGACCGGCCCGCTCCCACCCGGGCTGCCGGGCCAGCATTCCGGGCCGTAGCGGCACCAGGGCCGCGTAGACCGCCTCGCACGCGTCGAGGACGTCCGCGGGCGCCGCGTAGCGCAGCCGTACGTCCTCGACCCCGGGCGGCAGGGACAGTGTCACCCGGCTCGTGTCGATCTCGGCGGTCGTACGGAAGGTGGCCGCGCCGTATCCGAAGCGGCCGTAGATCGCGGGCTCGGAGGCGGTCAGCACCGCCAGCGGCTCGCCGAGCGCCCGTATGTCGTCCAGCTGCCGGCGCATCATCGAGGTCAGCACCCCGCGCCGCCGGTGCGTGGCGACGACCCCCACCATGGTCACGCCGGCCGCCGGGACCACGGCCCCGCCCGGCACGGACATCCGGAAGCTGAACGCGCCCGCAGCCCCGACGATCTCGTCCCCGTCCCAGACGGCCAGGGAACGGTCGAACTCGGTGAGAGTCCTGTCCAGTTCGCGTTCCTCGGGCTGTACCGTCGAAGCGCTGAAGGCGCGGCACAAGGTGCCGTACCACCGGTCCCAGTCGGACTCGCGCAGCACCCTCAACCCGGTTCCCCAGTCAGTCCCCATGGGCCATGCCTATCAGGGCATTGCGGGACGAGCCAGCGAATTTCTCCCGGACGGCGGCGCGATGGCCTCGCGTGCCGTTGACTGTGGGGACGAACCGCGAAGTGGAGCCTCGCACGGGGGACAAGTGGGACCTCCCGTGCCAAGCAGCCGGTCCGATGGATAGGGTCCCGAACTGATGGCAGCAGGACGAGAGCGGCGCGCGAAGGCCGAGACGTTCACGGCCCGGTGGAAGATGCAGTGGCACCGGGCCCGCACCGGCCTGCGCAGAAGCGCCGTGGACTACTTCCGCGGCGACGGCTCCGACTGGATCGCGTTCGTCGGGCTGCTGCTCACCATCCCCGTCCTCATGGCGATGACCCTGGTCGACTCGGTGTGGTGCTCCCCGGCCACGCTGGTGCTGCCGATCATCGCCGGTGGCCTGCTGCTGCGTCCGGCGAGCCTGCTCGGCCTGTACGCGGCGGGGGCCACCGCGCTGATCGTGGAGTCGGTGCGGCTCGGCCCGTACACGGAAGGGCCTTCGCGGGTCACTCCGGGCGTGGTCCTGGTCGTCGCCGCCTGCGGGTTCTTCGGGCTGCTCACCGCCCAGTTCCGCAGCCGGGTCGGCGTGCCCTGGCGGCGCGGCGGCACCATGCTGTTCGACCTGCGCGAGCGGATCCGGGTGCAGAGCAAGCTGCCGAAGCTGCCGCACGGCTGGCACCACGAGATGGCGCTGCGGCCGGCCGGCGGTCAGTCCTTCTCCGGTGACTTCGTCGTCGCCTCCCGCACGAACGGCGGCCGCACGCTGGAGGTCGTGCTCACGGACGTCTCCGGCAAGGGCATGGACGCGGGATCGCGCGCCCTGCTGCTGTCGGGGGCCTTCGGGGGCCTCCTGGGCTCCCTTCCCCCGCACGCCTTCCTGCCGGCCGCGAACGGCTACCTGCTGCGCCAGGACTGGGACGAGGGCTTCGCCACCTCCATCCATCTCGTCCTGGACCTCGACTCCGGCGACTACGAGCTGTACTCCGCGGGACATCCGCCGGGGCTCCAGCTGAGCGCGGGCAGCGGGCGCTGGGAGGAGAAGGCGGCCGAGGGGCCGCTGCTCGGTGTGTACGACGGCGCCCAGTTCGACCCCGTGAAGGGCTCGCTGCGGCCCGGAGACGTGTTGATGCTGTTCACAGACGGTCTGGTGGAAACCTCCGACCGCGACATCGTCGAGGGCATCGACCGCCTCACCGGCGAGGCCGACCGCTACGTCGCCGGCGGCTTCCACGGCGCCGCGTGGCACCTCATCGAGGCGGTCGCGAGGGACGTCAACGACGACCGGGCCCTCCTCCTCATCTGCCGCCAGGCCGCCCCGCTGACCCGCTGACCGCTGACCCGCTGTCCCGCTGGGGCCCGCTCTCGGGCGCCCGGTACGGCCGTTGGGACACTGGACGCATGACACAGCTCACGCTCGCCGAGGTCGAGGCCCTCGCCCGTGCCGCCCACGAAGGACAGACCGACAAGGCGGGACGGCCCTACGCCGACCATCTCGCCGCCGTCGCCGGGGGCGTGCGTGCCCGGGGCGGGGACGCGGAGCAGATCGCGGCGGCCTGGCTGCACGACTCCGTCGAGGACGACGCGCTGACCCGCGAGTGGCTCGAACAGGCGGCGCTGACGGCGCGTACGAAGGCCATCGTGGACGCCCTCACCAAGCGGCCGGGGGAGGAGCCGGAGGCGTACGCGCGGCGGATCCTCGCCACCGACGGCGCGCGGCTGGTGAAGGAGGCCGACCTGGCGCACAACGCGGACCCGGAGCGGCTGGCGGTCCTGGACGGGCCGACCCGGAAACGACTGACCGAGAAGTACGCCCGCATGCGCGCACTTCTCGGTCTGGGGCATGGGTGAGCTAGGCGCTGACCTTCTCGCGTGCCGTCCGCTGACGCTCGCGGGCGAGTTCGGCCGCGTCCTGCTTGAACGCCCACTCCATCCTCGGCTCGATCGCGAACCGGAACACGCGCTGCACGGGCCTGGTGCACAGGAGGGTGACCACGGTGGCCGCGAGGACGGTCATGAAGATCTCGCCGAGCGGGGCGTGCAGCCAGGCGTGGTCGAACCAGCCGCGGTACTCGCCGGCCTTCCTCGGGAAGCCGTGCAGCAGGTAGCCGTAGAGCGTGCCCGCGCCAAGTGCGGTGAACCAGGTCTTGCGGCCCGGCACCCAGGAGAAGAAGCAGGCGGTCAGCAGCACCGCGCAGCCGAACATCGCCAGCGTCATGACCGGACCGGTCCACCAGGGCGCGCCCAGCCCCGGCGCCGAGTCACGGCGGTAGAACCACGCGGTGTTCATCCGTGGCGCCGCCCACCAGCCGACGAGCAGCGCGGTCGCGAACACCGGCACGGACAGGATCCGCACCGAGCGGCGGCGCACCAGCCGGAAGTGCTCCGGCTTCAGGGACAGCCCGAGCACGAAGTACGGCAGGAACTGCAGGAGGCGCTGCATGTTCAGGACGTCGCCGATGTGCGAGGAGGTCGTCGCCAGCATGGCGACGACGAGGGCGAGCGGCACCGGCCACCGCACCAGCTTCCAGATCGGCGTGGTCAGCCGCCAGACGAACAGGGCGCACAGGAACCACGTCAGGTAGATGGGGTAGACGAGGCTGATGTCCTGTCCGGGGTTGTGGTTGAAGTAGCGCTCGAAGAGCGAGTAGGCCGTCTCGAAGACGATGTACGGCACGGCGACGCCGGTGAGCAGCCGCTTGAGGCGGGGCGGGCTCAGGTCGAAGCTGCGGGAGAAATAGCCCGAGATGAGGACGAACGCCGGCATGTGGAAGGTGTAGACGACGTCGTACACGCCCTGGAGGACGCGGCTGTCGCTCTTCAGCGGCTCCCACGAGTGCCCGATCGCGACGAGCACGATCGCCAGGTACTTGGCGTTGTCGAAGAACGCGTCGCGCTGCTTGCCCTCGCGCCGAGTGTCATCGCGGTGTTCGCCGGGTCTGTCCGCCTTCGCCGGTCCCTTCCGCGCACTCATCGGGGTACGCGCACCGGGCGCTCCGTCCGCCGGCGACTGTGCCGGGGGGAGCGGCCTGCGGTTCTGGCCGGGGGACGAGGCGGCGTCAAACATCTGAGGCACCCTAGCGGCGTCCGTGGGATTTCGTAAAACCCTCGCAATCATTCCTGGTTAACGGCTTCGGGCACTCGTCGATATCCCGGCAGGGGTCGTCAGTTCACCCCTGATGTCCCTATTCATCCCGACTAAATGGGGCATACGTCGTCTCTGTGTCATCGATTCGTCATCAATTCGAATTAGGTGTGCACGTGGTGTGTGTAGAGAGAAACCAAGTCGCGTAATTCCCCGGGAAGTTACGTGTGGATGCCCGTCGAATTCCTGTGCGGCGGGTCGCCCGTGCCGGTCCCGTGTCCGACGTTGTGTCACGGGCCGCATGAGGCGGCCGGGTTGGTGGCACGATGGACCTGGCGGGGGTGCGCGGGCCGTACCCCCGGGCCGGGAGAGGGACCGACCGAGGGTGTGATCAGTTGTGGCCATTTCACTGTCTGTGGTGCTGCTGTTGGCGATCATCCTGGTAGTACTGCTGAGAGGGGGGAACATCAAGGCGGGGCCCGCGATCGTCGCGGTCCTCTTCGGTTTCTTCCTCGCCTCGACCGGCATGGCCCCGTCCATCGACCGCTTCCTGAACTCGATAGCCGACTCGATCAGCTCGATCAAGTTCTGACCCGGAGCGGGGCCCGCGGATCGGAACACGCTGAACAACTTCACACCACGGGGGTACGTACGGGGATGGCGCTGCGCGACACGGACCCGGCGGAGATAGGCGGCTACCGCATCGAGGACCGCCTCGGCATCGGCGGCATGGGCGTGGTGTACCTCGCCAGGTCCGCCTCCGGCCGTCGGCTCGCGGTCAAGGTCGTCCACGGCCAGTACGCCGACGACGACGAGTTCCGCATCCGGTTCCGCCGCGAGGTGG
Source organism: Streptomyces sp. NPDC001709 (assembly GCF_053596375.1). Classification (NCBI taxonomy): domain Bacteria; kingdom Bacillati; phylum Actinomycetota; class Actinomycetes; order Kitasatosporales; family Streptomycetaceae; genus Streptomyces; species Streptomyces sp. NPDC001709. The sequence continues at coordinate 76,204 of NZ_JBSFGB010000027.1, forward strand.
CCGCCGCGCGCCAGGTCAGCGGCGCCTTCACGGCCCCCGTGGTGGACGCGGACGCCGACGCCCCGAGCCCCTGGATGGCCACGCTCTACATCCCCGGCGAGGACCTCGGCACCCATGTCCGCCGCCACGGCCCGCTGACCCCGGACCGGCTGCGCGAACTCGCCGCCGGCCTCACCGAGGCCCTGCGTGACATCCACCGCGCGGGGGTCGTCCACCGGGACTTGAAACCGGCCAACGTCATGCTCGCCGAGGACGGCCCGCGCGTCATCGACTTCGGCGTCTCCCGCGCCGTCGAGTCCACCTCCGCCGACGCCCTCACCCAGACCGGCCGGGTGATGGGCACCCCGCCCTTCATGTCCCCCGAGCAGTTCACCTCCCCGCACGAGGTCGGCCCGGCCACCGACGTCTTCTCCCTCGGCGCGGTCCTCGTGTACGCCGCCACCCGGCGCGGCCCCTTCGACAGCGCGAGCCACTGGGAGACGGCGACCCGGGTCGTCGAGGGCACCGCCGACCTCGACGGCGTACCCGACGAACTGCTCCCCTTCGTCCGCCTCTGCCTGGACAAGCACCCCAAGACCCGGCCGACCCCCGACGAGCTCCTGTACGTGCTGCGCGAGGGCCGGCTCCCCGACCGGCCGCCCATCGAGCGGCCCGATCGCGCCGGGCTGCCCACCGAGCCGGTACGACGCCACCGGCGCCGGTGGTGGCCGGCCGCCGTCGCCCTGACAGCCGTCCTGGCGGCGCTGGCCGTCACCGCCGTCACCGACCGCGGCGACGTGTCCGGCGCCGACCTGCCCGCCGGCTGGCAGCCCTGGCACCGCCAGGCCAAGGTCGTCTCCGTCGGGGGCCCGAACGGCTCCTTCAACCGCTGCGCCGCCACCGGCGGCTCCCTCGTCTGCGCCGGTGACGGCGTCCTGGCCGCCCGCTTCGCCCTCGCCGACGGCCGCCAGGCCTGGGGCAGGCCGGTGACCTCGAGCCCGGGGGACAGCGGCACCGTCTTCGGCTTCGGGGCGGGCGGCGTCGCGTACGTCTACGACGCCGCCGGCGGCGATCCGGACGCGCAGGACAACCCGACGACGACCCACTACACCGTCCAGGCGCTGCGGGTGGCCACCGGCGAGGTGCTGTGGAAGAAGCCCACCCGCCCGGCCCACCTGGCGCTGCCCGAGGACGCCAACACCACGGTCACCGACGACGGGCAGTCCCTGACCGAGCGCTCCGTCACCACCTACACCGACGGCGGCTACGCCCTGGTCACCAAGCGGGGCCTCATCACCGTGTACGGCGAGAAGGGCGACACCTATGCCCTGCTGGGCGCCGGCCACGGCGAGGTCCTGTGGCAGCACCGGCTGCCGCCGGCGGCCGTCAGCGGCAAGGACACCTGCGCGCTGCAGGGGGCCGGCGGACGGCCGTACCTGCTCTGCACGACCTACACCGACAAGGCCGAATCCGGACGTACGAGCGTCACCGAACTCGACCCGGACACCGGACGGCCCCGCTGGACGGTCACGGTCGACGGCAACCGGACCCTGCTGGGCCTGACCGGCGGCCACCTCGTCCTCGGCCCCGACGTTGTCGCGCCCGATCCCCCCGCGGTGCGCTCGCTGACCCTGATCTCCGGCACCACGCACGTGGTGACCACCGTGCGCCTGTCCCAGCCGGAGAGCGGCGCCACCCTGGGCCTCGCCGACGGCACCGCCTACTTCACCCGCACCAGCGGCAGCATCCGCGCCGTCGACCCGCTCACCGGCCGTCTGCGCTGGCAGAGCGACTCCACGGTCGAACAGCCCGGCCCGCCGCTGGCCACCGCCGACCGCGTCTACATCGCCTCGGGCACCGGCCGCCTGGCGGCCCTGGACGCCCGCACCGGAAGTGTCGTGGCCACCTCGCCGGGCCGCGACGACGGCGGTACGACCTTGTCCGCCCATGGCACCCACCCGCCGCTCGTCCTGGTGGGCGACGCCCTGTACGTGCCCTACGGCTTGCGCTCGGTCTACACGGTGAACGTCAAGGACCTCTGAACACGGCGGCTTCGAGCGCACCGAAGGCCCAGGGAGCGGGAAAACATCCCCTCACCTGGGCCTTCGGCATGCAGAGCGGGCGACGGGAATCGAACCCGCGTAGCTAGTTTGGAAGACTAGGGCTCTACCATTGAGCTACGCCCGCAACAGTGCGCCGCAGGTCGGCGACCGCGGCACTGAAGGCATCGTAGCGGGTCGCGCGCCGCCGAGGCCAACGAGTTCGACCACGCGGCCCGCCTGGAAGAATGCGGCCGACGGAAACGCCCGGGGCATGTACCCTACGTGTCGCACCAGACGGGGTGTGGCGCAGCTTGGTAGCGCGTCCGCTTTGGGAGCGGAAGGCCGTGGGTTCAAATCCCGCCACCCCGACCACTTGTCCACGACGTCGTGATGATCGCCTTTTGGGGCGCTGACCGGCTGCGGTTACTATGCAAGCTGCGCGCCCGTGTGACCCGGCCCCCGCGGCCTACGTACTCCTCCGGGCGGCGAATCCGCCGGACCTGTCTGGCTCCGGCGAAACCCAAGAAGTCAGCCACAAGGAGACCGAACCGTGAAGAGCGCCGTGGAGACCCTGAACCCGACCCGGGTTCGGCTCACTGTCGAGGTGCCCTTCGAGGAGCTCAAGGACAGCCTCGACGCGGCGTACAAGAAGATCAACCAGCAGGTCACGGTGAAGGGCTTCCGCAAGGGCAAGATCCCGGCCCGTGTCATCGACCAGCGGTTCGGCCGCGGTGCGGTGCTGGAGGAGGCCGTCAACGACGCGCTGCCCAAGTTCTACACCGAGGCGGTCAACGAGGCCGAGCTGAGCCCGCTGGGCCAGCCCGACGTCGACATCACCGAGCTGAAGGACGGCGAGACGCTGAACTTCACCGCCGAGGTGGACGTCCGCCCGGCCCTGGAGATCCCGGACTACTCCGGCATCGAGGTCGAGGTCGACGCCGTCGAGGTCACCGACGAGGACGTCGACAAGTCGGTCGAGCAGCTCCGTGAGCGCTTCGCCTCCACCTCCCCGGTCGAGCGCGCCGCCCAGGACGGCGACGTCGTCACCATCGACCTGGAGGCCAAGGTCGACGGAGAGGTCCTCGAGGACGGCATCGCCAACGGCGTCTCCTACACCATCGGCTCCGGTGAGCTGCTGGACGGCATCGACGACGCCGTGAAGGGCCTGGAGGCCGGTGGCGAGGCCACCTTCACCTCCGAGCTCAAGGGCGGCTCCGCGGCCGGCAAGGAGTCCGAGGTCACCGTCAAGGTCACCCAGGTCGCCGCCCGCGAGCTCCCCGAGCTGGACGACGACTTCGCGCAGCTCGCCTCCGAGTTCGACACCCTGGACGAGCTGAAGGCCGACAGCCGCAAGCGCCTGGCCAACATGAAGCAGTTCGACCAGGCCACCCAGGCCCAGGAGCGCGTCCTGGAGAAGCTGCTCGAGCTGGTCGAGGTCCCGGTCCCCGAGAAGCTGCTCGAGGACGAGGTCAACACCCGCAAGCACAACCTGGAGCACCACCAGCTCGGCCAGATGGGCCTCACCCTCGACAAGTACCTGGAGATCCAGGGCAAGACCGCCGAGGAGTTCGAGGCCGAGACCCGGGACGCCGCGGTCAAGGGCATCAAGACCCAGTTCGTCCTCGACGAGCTGGTCAAGAAGGAGCAGCTGAACGTCAACCAGGAGGAGCTCACCGAGCACCTCATGCGGCGTGCGGCCTCCTCCGGCATGTCCCCCGACCAGTTCGCCCAGGCCGTCGTCGAGGGTGGCCAGGTGCCGCTCCTGGTCGGCGAGGTCGCCCGCGGCAAGGCCCTGGCCGTCGTGGTCGAGGCCGCCACGGTGAAGGACACCAACGGCGAGATCGTCAACCTGGACGACGAGGACGAGACCGAGGCCGCCATCGAGACGGTCGAGGCCGCCGAGGGCGCGGACGAGACCCCGGCCGAGGAGAAGACCGAGGGCTGACCCTACGGCGCCTCTGAAGGACGTACAACGGGCCCCTGGGGACTATCCCCGGGGGCCCGTCTGTCGTACCGGGGGCGAGTCCCGACCTGACCGGTCGAACCGGCGGAGCCCTCCGCTACGCCCCCGGCGAACACCCGCATTCCCGGGATTCCCCGAAGGGACCATCGCGTTAGGGTCCATGAAAGGCAGAACAATGAGACGGCCCGGCGCCGTCGTAAGACGAGCAGGTGGATACGTGACGAATCTGATGCCCTCCGCCGCCGGCGAGCCTTCCATCGGTGGTGGCCTCGGCGACCAGGTCTACAACCGGCTGCTCGGCGAGCGGATCATCTTCCTCGGCCAGCAGGTTGACGACGACATCGCCAACAAGATCACCGCGCAGCTGCTGCTCCTTGCCGCCGAGCCGGACAAGGACATCTACCTCTACATCAACAGCCCCGGCGGTTCGGTGACGGCCGGCATGGCGATCTACGACACCATGCAGTACATCCCGAACGACGTGGTCACGATCGCCATGGGCATGGCGGCCTCGATGGGCCAGTTCCTGCTCACCGGCGGCACCGCCGGCAAGCGCTTCGCGCTGCCGCACGCGGACATCATGATGCACCAGGGCTCCGCGGGCCTCGGCGGTACGGTCTCGGACATCAAGATCCAGGCCGAGTACCTGCTGCGCACCAAGAAGCGCATGTCCGAGCTGACCGCGCAGCACTCCGGCCAGACCGTCGAGACGATCATCCGCGACGGCGACCGCGACCGCTGGTTCACCCCGGATGAGGCCAAGGAGTACGGTCTCATTGACGAGATCATCACGCATGCCTCCGGTGTTCCGGGAGGCGGCGGCACCGGTGCCTGACCGGCCCGGCCACGCCACGCACCGCCGAGACCGAAGCCCCCAGAACGCCACCAGGACGGTGAACACCCCATGAGCAACTTCCCCGGCGCCGTCAGCGGCATGTACGAGGGGCCTCGCCCCGACAGCCGCTACGTCATCCCGCGCTTCGTCGAGCGCACCTCCCAGGGCATCCGCGAGTACGACCCGTACGCGAAGCTCTTCGAGGAGCGCGTGATCTTCCTGGGCGTCCAGATCGACGACGCCTCCGCCAACGACGTCATGGCGCAGCTGCTGTGCCTGGAGTCGATGGACCCGGACCGGGACATCTCGATCTACATCAACAGCCCTGGTGGCGACATGACCGCCCTCACGGCGATCTACGACACGATGCAGTTCGTGAAGCCCGACATCCAGACGGTCTGCATGGGCCAGGCGGCCTCCGCCGCGGCCATCCTGCTCGCCGCCGGTACGCCCGGCAAGCGCATGGCGCTGCCGAACTCCCGCGTGCTGATCCACCAGCCGGCGGGCTCCACCGGCCGCGGTCAGCTCTCCGACCTGGAGATCATCGCCAACGAGTTCACCCGGATGCGTGAGCAGCTGGAGAACATGCTGGCCAAGCACTCCAACCGGCCGATCGAGCAGGTCCGCGAGGACATCGAGCGCGACAAGATCCTCACGGCCGAGGAGGCGCTGGAGTACGGCCTCGTCGACCAGATCATCTCCACCCGCAAGCTGAACAACGCCTCGGTCCGCTGACGCGGACAGGCATACTCTGAGCCCCCCTTGGCACGGTGCACGTCAAAGTGAACCCTGCCAAGGGGGGCCCGAACACCGGGCCCGGCAAGGTACCGTCGGACATAAGGCAGCACCAGGAGCCGCTGGACTCGAAAGCGTCCGGGCGTCTCCCAGGCGAAGGGGAAGCACACCGTGGCACGCATCGGTGACGGCGGCGATCTGCTCAAGTGCTCGTTCTGCGGCAAGAGCCAGAAGCAGGTCAAGAAGCTCATCGCAGGGCCCGGTGTGTACATCTGCGACGAGTGCATCGATCTCTGCAACGAGATCATCGAGGAAGAACTCGCGGAGACCAGCGAGGTGCGCTGGGAGGAGCTGCCCAAGCCCCGCGAGATCTACGAGTTCCTCGAAGGCTATGTAGTCGGCCAGGAGGCGGCGAAGAAGGCCCTCTCCGTCGCGGTGTACAACCACTACAAGCGGGTCCAGGCGGGCGAGAACGGCGGCTCGAACGGCCGTGACGACGCCATCGAGCTGGCGAAGTCCAACATCCTCCTGCTGGGCCCCACGGGCTCCGGCAAGACACTCCTCGCGCAGACCCTGGCGCGCATGCTGAACGTCCCCTTCGCGATCGCCGACGCGACCGCGCTGACGGAGGCGGGCTATGTGGGCGAGGACGTCGAGAACATCCTCCTGAAACTGATCCAGGCGGCGGACTACGACGTCAAGAAGGCCGAGACCGGGATCATCTACATCGACGAGATCGACAAGGTGGCCCGCAAGAGCGAGAACCCGTCGATCACCCGCGACGTCTCGGGCGAAGGCGTCCAGCAGGCCCTCCTCAAGATCCTCGAAGGCACCACGGCCTCGGTCCCGCCCCAGGGCGGCCGCAAGCACCCCCACCAGGAGTTCATCCAGATCGACACGACGAACGTCCTGTTCATCGTGGGTGGTGCCTTCGCCGGCCTGGAGAAGATCATCGAGGCCCGGGCGGGCGCGAAGGGCATCGGCTTCGGCGCCACGATCCTCTCCAAGCGCGAGCTGGAGGCCAAGGACGTCTTCGAGGACGTCATGCCGGAGGACCTGGTCAAGTTCGGCATGATCCCGGAGTTCATCGGCCGTCTGCCCGTGATCACCTCGGTCCACAACCTCGACCGCGAGGCGTTGCTGAAGATCCTGGTGGAACCCCGCAACGCCCTGGTCAAGCAGTACCAGCGCCTCTTCGAACTCGACGGCGTGGAGCTGGACTTCGAGCGCGAGGCCCTGGAGGCCATCGCCGACCAGGCCATCCTCCGCCAGACCGGCGCCCGAGGCCTCCGCGCCATCATGGAGGAAGTCCTCCAGGGCGTGATGTACGAGGTCCCGTCCCGCAAGGACGTGGCCCGCGTCGTCATCACGGCGGATGTGGTCCTGTCCAACGTCAACCCGACGCTGATTCCCCGGGATGCGCGGGGGCGGGGGTCGGGGGAGCAGAAGTCGGCGTAACGGCAAGGCCGCCACCTCTTGCGAAGTGGCGGCCGTGTCCGCGTCGTTCAAGCCCGTGCGAGGTCCGTTTCAGGCCCCTGTCGACGGCGAACCGTCCGGGACCCCTGTCGTACCGGCTGACGCCGTCAGGCTTTGACGCGCACGTCGTTGCGCAGCTTGGCCGTGAGTTCCGCGGCGTCGTTGATCGAGCCGCCCTGGCCGGAGGCGATGGAGGCGACGCTGAACGACGTGACGACAGCGACCGTGCTGTGGTCGCCCCAGACGCAGATCGGCAACTGCATGGTCTTCGGCACCCCCGCCTCCGAGGACGACGAGCCGCTGGTGTCGATCTGAGCCATCTGGCACTTCATGACGCCGTTGGAGAAGCCCGCCGGGTGGACGGCCTCGGGGCTGCCGATCAGCTTGCCCTTGGTGTCGGAACCGCTCTGGTCCTTCTCGGACTCCGTCTTGGCCTTGGCGAACAAGGCGTCGACGACGGCCTCTGGGTTGTCGACGGTCCCGTAGACGCCACTGAAACCGAGGCCCTTCATGGTGAGGCCCTTGCCGCTCTGGTACTTGGCGCTCACCTCGGTGGGGTTCTTCACGCCCCACTTCTCGTAGTCCGATTTGTTGGCGTCGCTGGGGTCCGTGGAGTCGGAGTCCGTCTGCTTCGTGTACGTGCCGTTGATGACCGACTCCGGCGTCGTCAGCTTGTGCGGCCCGTCATCCGCGATGCTTGAGCCGCCGCCCCCGCCGAACGCGAAGTACGCCCCCACCGCCACAGCCGCCACCACGGCCACCGAGCCGATGATCAGGCCGGTCTTCTTCTTGCCGCCGGCCGGGGCCGGAGGCTGCGGCATGCCGTAGGGCTGCTGGCCGTAGGGACCCGGCTGCTGGCCGTACGGCTGCGGCTGCTGCGGCACGCCGCCCTGCTGCGGGTAGCCGTAACCCGGCTGCGGCGGGACGGGAGGCGCCTGCTGGGGGTAGCCGTAGCCGGGCTGCGGAGCCTGCGGCTGCTGGCCGTACGGGCCCGGCTGGCCCGGCTGACCGTAGGGCCCCGGCTGGCCGTACGGACCCGGCTGCCCCGGCTGGCCGTAGGGACCCGGCTGCTGGGGCGGCTGGCCGTACGGGCCCGGCTGGTTGTTGCTCATTTCTGGGTTCCCCCTAGGACGCTTATGTGTTCCTGACATCCTGGACCAGGCGTAGGAAACGCACGGCACCGGGGGCCGCACCGTTACAGAACAATCGCGTTTCGGGACGAGCCCGCGACACCTCTAAACTGACCCCGTGACCGAGAACGCTCAGCAGCAGCCACCCGCGCCCGACTCCGAACTGCCGACCCAGTACGCGCCGGCCGATGTAGAGGGCCCGCTGTACGAGCGCTGGGTAGAGCGCGGTTACTTCGAGGCGGACGCCAAGAGCGACAAGCCGCCGTACACGATCGTGATCCCGCCGCCGAACGTCACGGGCAGCCTGCACCTGGGCCACGCCTTCGAGCACACCCTCATCGACGCCCTGACCCGCCGTAAGCGCATGCAGGGCTACGAGACGCTGTGGCAGCCCGGCATGGACCACGCCGGTATCGCCACGCAGAACGTGGTCGAGAGGGAGCTGGGCAAGGAGGGCAAGTCCCGGCACGACCTCGGCCGTGAGGCCTTCGTCGAGCGCGTCTGGCAGTGGAAGGCCGAGTCCGGCGGGCAGATCAGCGGACAGATGCGGCGCCTGGGCGACGGTGTCGCCTGGTCGCGTGAGCGCTTCACCATGGACCAGGGGCTGTCCCAGGCCGTTCAGACCATCTTCAAGCGCCTCTACGACGACGAGCTGATCTACCGCGCCGAGCGCATCATCAACTGGTGCCCGCGCTGTCTGACGGCCATCTCGGACATCGAGGTCGAGTACCAGGACGACGACGGCGAGCTCGTCTCCATGAAGTACGGCGAGGGGGACGACACCATCGTCGTCGCCACCACCCGTGCCGAGACGATGCTCGGTGACACCGCCGTCGCCGTCCACCCCGACGACGAGCGCTACAAGCACCTCGTCGGCAAGCTCATCAGGCTCCCGCTGACCGACCGTTCCATCCCGGTCGTCGCGGACACCCACGTCGACCCCGAGTTCGGCACCGGCGCCGTCAAGGTCACCCCGGCCCACGACCCGAACGACTTCGAGATCGGCCAGCGGCACGACCTGCCGTCCATCACGATCATGGACGAGCACGCCGTCATCACCGCGCACGGCCCCTTCCAGGGCCTGGACCGCCTGGAGGCCCGTTCCGCCATCGTCGCCGCGCTGCGCGCCGAGGGCCGGATCGTCGCCGAGAAGCGGCCGTACGTCCACTCCGTCGGCCACTGCTCGCGCTGCAAGACCACCATCGAGCCGCGCCTGTCGATGCAGTGGTGGGTCAAGGTCGGCCCGCTGGCGAAGGCGGCGGGCGACGCCGTCCGCGACGGCCGCGTCAAGATCCATCCGCAGGAGATGGAGAAGCGGTACTTCGACTGGGTCGACAACCTCCACGACTGGTGCATCTCGCGCCAGCTGTGGTGGGGCCACCGCATCCCGGTCTGGTACGGCCCGAACGGGGAAGTCGTGTGCGTCGGGCCCGACGACGAGGCGCCGACCGGCGAGGGCTGGCACCAGGACACCGACGTCCTCGACACCTGGTTCTCCTCCGGCCTGTGGCCGTTCTCCACCCTCGGCTGGCCCGAACAGACAGAGTCGCTCGCGAAGTTCTACCCGAACTCCGTCCTGGTCACCGGCTACGACATCCTCTTCTTCTGGGTCGCCCGGATGATGATGTTCGGCCTGTACGCGATGGACGACACCCCGCCGTTCCACACCATCGCCCTGCACGGCATGGTCCGCGACCAGTTCGGCAAGAAGATGTCGAAGTCCTTCGGCAACGCGGTCAACCCGCTGGACTGGATGGACAAGTACGGCAGCGACGCGCTCAGGTTCACCCTGGCCCGTGGCGCGAACCCCGGTGTCGACGTCCCGATCGGCGAGGACTGGGTCCAGGGCTCCCGCAACTTCGCCAACAAGATCTGGAACGCCACCCGCTTCGCCCTGATGAACGGCGCGACGGTGGAGGGCCCGCTGCCGGAGCCGTCGGCCATGTCCTCGACGGACCGCTGGATCCTCTCCCGCCTCAACTCGGTCGTCGCCGAAGTCGACGCGTTCTACGACGACTTCCAGTTCGCCAAGCTGTCGGACGCCCTCTTCCACTTCGCGTGGGACGAGGTCTTCGACTGGTACGTCGAGCTGTCCAAGACCGTCTTCCAGGCGGGCGGCGAGCCCGCGGAGGTCTCCAAGCGCGTCCTGGGCGAGGTCCTCGACGTCACCCTCAAGCTGCTGCACCCGGTCGTCCCGTTCGTCACGGAGACCCTCTGGACGACCCTGACGGGCGGTGAGTCGGTCGTCATCGCCGACTGGCCGAAGGACAGCGGCTTCCGCGACGCGGCGGCAGAGCGGGAGATCGAGACCCTCCAGTCGGTCATCACCGAGGTCCGCCGCTTCCGCGCCGACCAGGGCCTGCAGCCGGGCCAGCGGGTCCCGGCCCGCCTGACCCTGGACGGTACGGCGCTGGCCCCGCACGAGGCCGCCATCCGCCAGCTCCTGCGCCTCCAGCCGGAGGGCGAGAGCTTCACGGCGACGGCCACCCTGCCGGTCGCCGGTGCCGAGGTCGCGCTCGACCTGTCCGGCACGATCGACGTGGCGGCCGAGCGCAAGCGCCTCGCCAAGGACCTGGCGGCGGCGGAGAAGGAGAAGGCCCAGGCCAACGCCAAGCTCGGCAACGAGGCGTTCCTCGCGAAGGCCCCGGACCACGTGGTGGACAAGATCCGCACGCGTCTGTCCAAGGCCGAGGAGGACATCGCCCGCATCACCGCCCAGCTGGACCGGCTGCCGCAGGCGTAAGCGTTCGTACGCTGCCGGAGGCCCCCGGAGCCGTACAGGCTCCGGGGGCCTTCGCGTGCCCGCGGCTCGGGTCGCTCGCCGGCACCGCAGTTCCCCAAGGGGCGCGGGGAACTGCGCGACCAGCCCCCATGTACCCGCACCCGGCAATGGCGAGCAGCCACCCCAAACCGGCCCTTTGTCACTGCCGCTCCGTAGACTGGCACCGTGAGCGACCACCCCGGCACCAGCGACACCCCCGACCCCCTCGACGGCTTCGACGACATCATCGAAGCCGAGACCACCCGTGACCCCGATCTCGCCGTGATCGAGGCCGGCAGCCGTACCCTGCGAACCCAGGGCGGGCAGCCGGTCGCCGACGTCCCCACGCGGCCCGAGGACCCGGAGGTCGACAGGGCCCTGCGCGAGGTCGAGGCGGACCTGGCCACCCGCTGGGGCGAGACCAAGCTGGAGCCCTCGGTCAGCAGGATCTCCGCACTGATGGACGTCCTCGGCGAGCCCCAGCGCTCGTACCCCTCGATCCACATCACGGGCACCAACGGCAAGACCTCCACCGCCCGCATGATCGAGGCCCTGCTCGGCGCCTTCGAGCTGCGCACCGGCCGCTACACCAGCCCGCACGTGCAGTCGATCACCGAGCGGATCAGCCTGGACGGCGCCCCGATCTCCGCCGAGCGGTTCATCGAGACGTACCAGGACATCAAGCCGTACGTCGAGATGATCGACGCACAGCAGGAGTTCCGGCTGTCCTTCTTCGAGGTCCTGACCGGCATGGCGTACGCGGCCTTCGCGGACGCCCCGGTGGACGTCGCGGTCGTCGAGGTCGGCATGGGCGGCTCCTGGGACGCGACCAACGTCATCGACGCCGATGTCGCCGTGATCACCCCCGTCGGCCTGGACCACACCGACCGCCTCGGCGAGACGCCCGCGGAGATCGCCGGGGAGAAGGGCGGGATCATCAAGCAGGACGCGACCGTGATCCTGGCCCAGCAGCCGGTGGAAGCGGCGCAGGTGCTGCTGAAGAAGGCCGTCGAGGTGGACGCCACCGTGGCCCGCGAGGGCCTGGAGTTCGGGGTCGTGGCCCGGCAGGTCGCCGTCGGCGGGCAGCTGCTCACGCTGCGCGGCCTCGGCGGCGAGTACCCCGAGGTGTATCTCCCGCTGCACGGCCCCTACCAGGCGCACAACGCGGCCGTCGCGCTGGCCGCCGTGGAGGCGTTCTTCGGCGTGGGCGCCCAGCGCGCCGAGCCGCTGAACATCGACACCGTCCGCAAAGCCTTCGCGGCCGTGTCCTCGCCGGGCCGTCTGGAGGTCGTACGGCGCTCCCCGACGGTCGTGCTGGACGCGGCGCACAACCCGGCGGGCGCCGAGGCCACCGCGGAGGCCGTGCGGGAGGCGTTCGACTTCAGCCGGCTGATCGGGGTCGTGGGCGCGAGCGGCGACAAGAACGTGCGGGGCCTGCTGGAGGCCTTCGAGCCGATCTTCGCCGAGGTCGTCGTCACGCAGAACTCCAGCCACCGGGCCATGGACGCGGACGAGCTGGCGGCCATCGCCGTGGAGGTGTTCGGCGAGGAGCGGGTGCAGGTCGAGCCGCGGCTGCCGGACGCCCTGGAGGCCGCGATCACGCTGGCCGAGGAGGAGGGCGAGTTCGCGGGTGGTGGCGTGCTGGTCACCGGCTCGGTCATCACGGTGGGCGAGGCCCGCCTGCTTCTGGGGAAGGGCTGATCCGCGCATGCGTACGCTGTGCTCCTCGACCCTGATCGGCGAGTTCTTCGTGATCGGGTTCGCCGGGCTCGTCGCCATGAAGGACCCGAGCCTGTCCGTGTCCACGGTGTGGCTGGTCAGCGGTATCGCCATGGTGCTGTCCGTGCTGCTGTGCGGCATGGTGACCCGGCCCGGCGGGGTGGCCCTCGGCTGGGCCCTGCAGCTCGCGCTGATCGCCTCCGGCGTCTTCGTGCCGACCATGTACTTCCTGGGCGTGGTGTTCGCGGCGCTGTGGTGGGCATCGGTGCACTTCGGGAGAAAGGTGGACGAGGCGAAGGCCAGATTCGCCGCGCAAGCGGAGTCCGGCTCCTCCACGGCTGACGCTGCGTAAGGGCGCCCCGGCACGCCCTGTAGCCTCATCCCACCGCACACGCAGAAAAAGGAGCAGCTCCGTGACCCAGCGCACCCTCGTCCTCCTCAAGCCCGACGCCGTTCGTCGGGGCCTGACCGGCGAGATCATCAGCCGTGTCGAGCGCAAGGCCGGCTGGCAGATCACCGCGCTGGAGCTGCGCACCCTGGACCGTGCCACGCTGGAGCAGCACTACGCCGAGCACGTCGGCAAGCCCTTCTACGAGCCGCTGGTGGAGTTCATGTCCTCCGGTCCCGTCGTCGTGCTGATCGTCGAGGGCGAGCGGGTCATCGAGGGCGTGCGCGCGCTCGCCGGTCCGACCGACCCGATCGCGGCGGCGCCCGGCTCGATCCGCGGCGACTACGGCGTGATCGTCCGGGAGAACCTGATCCACGCCTCCGACTCCGAGGAGTCCGCCGAGCGCGAGGTGAAGATCTTCTTCCCGGGCCGGGCGTGAGTCGCGGCGGCTTGAATTTTCGCTAATTTTTCTGAGTGGGCGTCAGCTCTGTCCGGTGGCGCCTGACCAGGGACGGCCGTATATTTCGGCCGTCCCTTGGCATATGCCTTGGCGATCGGGGGAACGCGTGCCACCGATGGACCGTCTCCACAAGCGGGGCGGGCCGCCATCTGGTGACAATGGCGGAGACCCTCGCGCAGTGTTCGTGCAGGCGCGTTTACGATGGAAGCCTTCACGTCACAGCACCCGCCTCGCCGTCCTGACATGCCCTCAAAAGCTCAGGAAGGCCAGATGAATCCGGATGGGGAACTCAATGTCGTTCATCGGCCGTGACATGGCTGTCGACCTCGGGACCGCCAACACGCTGGTGTACGTCAGGGGTCGCGGGATCGTACTCAACGAGCCGTCCGTCGTCGCGATCAACACCAACACGGGTGGGATCCTCGCGGTCGGTGCCGAAGCGAAGAAGATGATCGGCCGGACGCCGGGCAACATCGTCGCCGTCCGCCCGCTGAAGGACGGCGTGATCGCCGACTTCGAGATCACCGAGCGGATGCTCCGTTACTTCATCCTGAAGATCCACAAGCGGCGCTACCTCGCCCGGCCGCGGGTCGTCGTCTGTGTGCCCTCGGGCATCACGGGCGTCGAGCGTCGCGCCGTGATCGAGGCGTCCTCCCAGGCCGGCGCCCGCCAGGTGCACATCATCGAAGAGCCCATGGCCGCCGCCATCGGCTCCGGCCTGCCGGTCCACGAGGCCACGGGCAACATGGTGGTGGACATCGGCGGCGGCACCACGGAGGTCGCGGTCATCTCGCTCGGCGGCATCGTCACCGCCCAGTCCATCCGGGTCGCGGGCGACGAACTGGACAACGCGATCATCCAGTACATCAAGAAGGAATACAGCCTTCTGCTGGGTGAGCGCACGGCCGAGCAGATCAAGATCACGATCGGTTCGGCGTACGACCTCGACGCCGACGAGCACACCGAAGTCCGCGGCCGGGACCTGGTGTCCGGGCTGCCGAAGACCGTGGTGATCTCGGCCGCCGAGGTCCGCAAGGCGATCGAGGAGCCGGTCAACGCGATCGTCGACGCGGTCAAGACGACCCTCGACAAGTGCCCGCCGGAGCTGTCCGGCGACATCATGGACCGAGGAATCGTTCTGACCGGCGGCGGAGCCCTGCTGCGCGGCCTCGACGAGCGGCTGCGCCGGGAGACCGGGATGCCGATCCACATCGCCGAGGACCCGCTGGACAGTGTCGCGCTCGGCTCCGGGAAGTGCGTCGAGGAGTTCGAGGCGTTGCAGCAGGTCCTGGACGCCCAGCCGCGCAGATGACGTAACTCTTCGATTCCGCCGTACGAGACGTGCTCCTCTCGTGCGGCGGATCGTTGATTAGAGGCATAAGCTCCCACAAATGGGCCCCTCGGGTTTGCGTTTCGCTTATCGCGCCCGCAAAGGGGCTCCCGAATTCCTATTGAGGAAGGGCACGGCCGCCGCACGTGAGGGACACGAAAGAGAGCCGGCTGCTCCTGGTCCTGCTGGTTGCCATCGCATTCGCGCTGATCACGGTAGACATCCGCGGGGGCAGGAACTCCCCGGTCGACGGTGCCCGGCAGGCCGCGGCCGCCGTGTTCGGCCCGGTCGAGAACGGGCTGTCCTCGGCGGTCGAGCCGGTCGGCAACGCCGTCTCCGCGATCCGTGACTCCGGCGGCCGTCACGACCGGCTCGCCCAACTGGAGAAGGAGAACGCGGCCCTCAAGGCGAAACTCGGCAGCGACGACCGCAACCGCAGCCGCCTGAACCAGCTCGACAAGATGCTGAAGATCGCCGGCGACGGCCAGTACGGCATCAAGGGCGCCCAGGTCATCGCCATAGGGTCGGCGCAGGGCTTCTCCTGGACCATCACCATCGATGCCGGCGCGAACGACGGCATCAAGCGCGACATGACCGTCCTCAACGGCGACGGGCTGGTCGGCCGGGTCACCACGGTCGGCCCCGACACCTCCACCGTGCTCCTCGCCAACGACCCCGACTTCACCGTCGGCACCCGCATGGAGGGCAGCGACGAACTCGGCTTCGCCTCCGGGCAGGGCGACCGCCCGCTGCGCGTCGAACTGCTCAACGGCAAGGCGGAGGTGAAGAAGGGCGACCGGCTCGTCACCTTCGGCTCCCAGGCCGACCGCCCGTTCGTGCCCGGCGTGCCGGTCGGCGTGGTCTCCCGTGTCGACCCCTCCAACGGCGGCCTGACCCGCACGATCTACGTCACCCCGTACGTCGGCTTCACCAAGCTCGACATCGTCGGCGTGGTCGTCCAGGCCCCGAAGAAGGACCCACGCGACGAGGTCCTGCCGACCAAGCCCAAGCCGGTCCCGACGCCGACGGTGACCGTCACGGTGACCCCCTCGGCCAACGCGAACGCCACGACCGGCCAGCAGCAGTAGGAGCTGACTCTTCCATGCGCCTCAACCGGATCCTGCTCTCCAGCGCGCTGGTCGTCGTGGCCCTGGTGATCCAGGTGAGCGTCCTCGCCCGCCTGCACCTGCCGGGCGCCGTCCCCGACCTGCTGCTGCTCACCGTCCTCGGCCTCGCCATGGTGTACGGCCATGTCGGCGGCGCCCTCGTCGGCTTCGGCGCCGGCCTGCTCGCCGACCTCGCCCCGCCCGCCGACCACGCGGCCGGCCGCTACGCGCTCGTGCTGTGCGTCATCGGCTACTGCGCCGGGCTCATCAAGCCGGAGAACGGCCGCCTGAAGTCGGCGACCGGCCCGATGGCCGTCGTGGTGGCCGCCGCCATCGGCTCCACGCTGCTGTACGCGGGCGTCGGCGCGCTGGTCGGCGACACCGCCGCCCGCCATGTCGGCCTGCCCGGGCTGCTGTTCTCGGCGGCCCTGTACGACCTGCTGCTCGCCCCCTTCGTGGTCCCCGGGGTCATGTGGCTGGCCCGCCGCGCGGACAACGACCCGCTGACCGAGACCGGCCCCGCCGCCAAGGCCGGTGACATCTCCACCGGCTGGCTCTCCTCCGGCACCGGCCTGCGCATCGGCAGCCAGCGCGGCGGCCTCGGCGCACTGAAGGCCAAGGCCCGCACCCGCTCCGCGCGGGTCGGCCGGATCAAGGGGGTCAAGCGGCTGTGAGCGCCGGGGAGTTCACCCGAACGGGGCAGCTGTCGCGGAACGCGGGCTCACAGGCTGGTCGTTCATCATTTGTACGTGTACTCGCATTTGCGCACTGAGAGGGGGAGACAGCCGCAGTGACCAACATCCCCGAGACCGGCCGGACCCCACGGGTCCAGATCCGGCTCGTCGTGATCCAGATCCTCGTCCTCTCCCTGCTCGGCACGCTCGGCGGCCGATTGTGGTACCTGCAGATCCGCGAGGGCGCCCAATACCAGAAGGAGGCCTCCGGCAACCACGTCCAGCAGGTCGTCGACCCCGCCGTGCGCGGCGACATCCTGGACGCCCGCGGTGTGCCCCTGGCCGACAACGAGACCCGTCTGGTCGTCTCCGCCTCCCGCACGGAGCTGCTCAAGCAGAAGGACGACGGCAAGGCCGTCCTCACCAAGCTGGCCGGTGTCCTCGGCGTGAAGCCCGAGGACGTCATCCAGAAGGTCCGGCTGTGCGACGCCAAGACCCCCCAGCCGTGCTGGAACGGCTCGCCGTACCAGCCGATCCCGATCACCGACGAGGCGACGCCCCGGCAGGCTCTGCAGATCCGCGAGCGCTCCGAGGACTTCCCCGGCATCACCGCCGAGCCCGAGGCCGTGCGCCGCTATCCGGCTCCGGGCAGGTCCAACACCGCGCAGGTGCTCGGCTATCTCTCGCCCGTCACCGACGCCGAGATCCAGAAGGCCAAGGACACCGACTCGCCCTATCTGCGCTCCGACATGGTCGGCCGCTCCGGCCTGGAGCGGGAGTACGACAAGGAGCTGCGCGGCAAGGCCGGCGTCACCCGCTACGAGGTGGACAACCTCGGCCGGGTCATCGGCAAGGCCAAGTCGGACGCCGCCGAGCCCGGTTCGAACCTGGTCACCAGCATCGACTCCCGCGTCCAGCGCGTCGCCGAGTACGAGCTGGACAAGGCGATGAAGGCCGCCCGCCAGCAGTTCGACAAGAACACCGGCGAGAACTACAAGGCCGACTCCGGCGCCGTCGTCGTCATGGAGGCCAAGACCGGCCGGATCGTCGCGATGGCCTCGGCACCGACCTACGACCCGAACGTGTGGGTGGGCGGCATCTCCGCCAAGGACTACAAGTCCCTCACCGGCAAGGACTCCGACTACCCGCTGCTCAACAGGGCCATACAGGGTCAGGCGGCCCCCGGTTCGACGTTCAAGGTGGTCTCCACGGCCGCCGCGGTCAACGCCGGCTACGTGTGGGACGGCGGCTACCCGTGCACCAGCTCGTACTCGGTCGGCGGCCAGGTCTTCAAGAACTTCGAGGGCGAGAACTTCGGCCCGATCTCCCTCGGCCGCGCCCTGGAGGTCTCCTGCGACACCGTCTTCTACGGCCTCGCCGACCGGGAGTGGAAGAAGGACGGCGGCATCAACCCCAAGCAGGGCCAGCCCAAGGACTACTTCTTCAAGACCGCCCACCAGTTCGGCCTCGGCCAGGAGACCGGCGTCGACCTGCCCAACGAGGTCACCGGCCGCGTCCCCGACCGCCAGTGGAAGCTGAACTACTGGAAGGCCAACAAGGACGCCTGGTGCAAGTCCGGCAAGAAGGACGGCTCCTACGTCGAGAAGATCGCCTACGAGAACTGCCTCGAAGGCAACAAGATGCGCGAGGGTGACGAGATCAACTACTCCATCGGCCAGGGCGACACGCTCGTCACGCCGATCCAGGAGGCGATGATCTACGGCGCCGTCGCCAACGGCGGCACCGAATACGCCCCGACCATCGGCAAGGCGATCGTCAGCCCCGACGGCAAGACCGTCCAGGAGATCAAGCCCAAGGTGCAGCGCAAGCTGCCGGTCAGCCAGGCCACGCTCAAGGGCATGAACGACGCCTTCGCGGGCGTCATCACCCGCGGTACGGCGGCATGGAAGTTCAACGGCTGGCCGCAGGGCAAGATCCCGCTGCACGGCAAGACCGGTACCGCCGAGGTCTACGGCAAGCAGACCACCGGCTGGCTGGCCACGTACTCCAAGGACTACTCGGTGATCATGACGATCTCCCAGGCCGGTACGGGTTCCGGATCCGCCGGTGAGGCCGTGCGCAACATCTACAGCGCGCTCTACGGCGTCCAGGGCGACGGCTCCATCGACAACAAGAGGGCGCTGCTGCCCGAGCCGCAGAAGGGCCTGCCGAAGGTCCGCACGGACGGCACCATCGACGCCCCGAAGGTCAGCGGCGACCCGGCGAAGGACGCCGAGGCCTCCCAGAAGGACAACCCCAGCAACGGTGACGGCCAGCAGCCCGCCACCTCGCCCTCGCCCACCACGCGCAACCGCAACACCCGCAGGCGGCCTCGCCGGAGGGGAAGCCGGAGGATGCCCTCATGACCGGCGCGAACAGCTTCTCCGTCTCCGGGTACGGCCCCGACCGGGCCGGCTGGACCAGGATCTTCGCCCGCGACTCCCTGGCCCGGCGGCTGGACTGGCCGATGCTGCTGTCGGCCCTGGCGCTGTCCCTGCTGGGCTCGCTGCTGGTGTTCTCGGCGACCCGCAACCGCACCGAGATCAACCAGGGCGACCCGTACTACTTCCTGGTCCGGCACCTGATGAACCTCGGCATCGGGTTCGCCCTGATGATCGGCACGCTCTGGCTCGGCCACCGCGCCCTGCGCAACGCCGTGCCGATCCTCTACGGCATCTCGCTGCTCGGCGTGCTGCTGGTCCTCACCCCGCTCGGCGCCACCATCAACGGCAGCCGCAACTGGATCGTGTTCGGCGGCGGCTTCTCGCTCCAGCCCGCCGAGTTCGTGAAGATCACGATCATCCTGGGCATGGCGATGATACTGGCGGCCCGGGTCGACGCCGGTGACAAGCCGTACCCCGACCACCGCACGGTCGTGCAGTCGCTGGGCCTGGCCGCCGTACCGATCCTCATCGTGCTGCTCATGCCCGACCTCGGCACGGTGCTGGCCATGGTGGCGATCATCCTCGGCGTGCTGCTCGCCTCCGGCGCCTCCAACCGCTGGATCTTCGGCCTGCTCCTCACCGGTGTGCTCGGCTGTATCGCCATCTGGCAGCTGCACATCCTGGACCAGTACCAGATCAACCGCTTCGCCGCCTTCGCCAACCCGGACCTGGACCCGGCCGGCGTCGGCTACAACACCAATCAGGCCCGCATCGCCATCGGCTCCGGCGGCCTGACCGGCTCCGGCCTCTTCCACGGCTCGCAGACCACCGGCCAGTTCGTGCCCGAGCAGCAGACGGACTTCGTCTTCACGGTCGCGGGGGAGGAGCTGGGCTTCGTCGGCGCCGGCTTCATCATCTTCCTGCTGGGCGTGGTGCTGTGGCGCGCCTGCCGTATCGCCCGTGACTCCACCGAGCTGTACGGGACGATCGTGGCCGCCGGGATCGTCGCCTGGTTCGCCTTCCAGTCCTTCGAGAACATCGGCATGACCCTCGGCATCATGCCGGTCACCGGTCTGCCCCTGCCGTTCGTGTCGTACGGCGGCTCGTCGATGTTCGTGGTCTGGGTGGCCGTGGGACTACTGCAGTCGATCAAGGTGCAGAGACCCATGTCGGCGTAAGCCTCCTCAGGCGGTCGTTCACCGGGTGGATGACGGGAATTTTCCGGCCATTCACCCGGGCCCACCCCTGCCGCACCGCCCCGCAGGCCACTAGATTCAATTCATGGCGGATGCGAAACGCGAGATCGAGCGCAAGTACGAATCCGACGAGAGCGGGCTGCCCGACCTCACCGGCGTCGGCGGGGTGGCGGCCGTCCTCGACAAGGGCCTGATGGAACTCGACGCCACCTACTACGACACCGCCGACCAACGCCTGACCGAGGCCGCCCTCACCCTGCGCCGCCGCACCGGAGGCTCGGACGCCGGCTGGCATCTGAAGTTCCCGGTGGCACCAGGCGTGCGCGACGAGATCCGGGCCCCGCTCTCCGACACCGTCCCCGAGGAGATCGCCGCCCTCGTCCGCTCCCGGGTCCGCGACGCCGAGCTGATCCCACTGGTCCGGCTGCGTTCCGCCCGCGATGTGCGCCACCTCGTCGACGGCGACGGCACCCTGCTGGCCGAGGCGAGTGTCGACGCCGTCACCGCCGAGCGCCTCGGCGGCGAAGGCGGCGCCGCCCAGTGGACCGAGATCGAGGTGGAACTGGCCGACGACGGCGACCCCGCCTTCCTCGACCTGGTGGAGAAACGGCTGCGCAAGGCGGGCGTGCGCCCCTCGAAGTCGCCGTCGAAACTCGCCCGGGCCCTGAAGCAGACCGCAGGACACCGCCGTACGAAGGCCGAGCCCGCACCACCGGTCACCGCCGGTGACCATGTCCTCGCCTATCTGCGCGCCCAGCGGGACGTACTGGTCGAGCTCGACCCCGCCGTCCGCCGCGACGTGCCCGACTCCGTGCACCGCATGCGGGTCGCCACCCGTCGCGCCCGCAGCACCCTGCGCAGCTTCCGCTCCGTCCTCGACCGCACCGTCACCGACCCCATCGGGGCCGAGCTGAAGTGGCTCGCCGGCGAGCTGGGCCTGGACCGCGACCAGGAGGTGATGGCCGAACGCCTGACCGCCGCCCTCGACGGCCTTGCGCCCGCCCTGGTCACCGGTCCGGTCCGCGAACGCCTCGCGGCCTGGGCCGACACCCGGCACGGCGGCGCCCACGCCCATCTGACCGGCGTACTGGACTCCCGCCGCTATCTGACCCTGCTCGACACCCTCGACAGGCTCCTCGCCGACCCGCCGCTGCGGAAGGCCGCCGGGAAAAAGCCGGAGAAGGCACTGGCCAAGGCCGTGGACAAGGACCTGGCCACGCTGTCCGCCCTGGTCGAGCAGGCCCTCGGCGCCCCGCCCGGCGAGGAACGCGACGTCGCCGTGCACGAGGCCCGCAAGAAGGCCAAGCGCACCCGGTACGCAGCCGAGGCGGCCACCCCGGCCCTCGGAAAACCGGCCCGCTCCCTGACCAAGGCCATGAAATCCCTCACCACCCTCCTCGGCGAGCACCAGGACAGCGTCATGACCCGACTGACCCTGCGCGAGCTGTCCGCGGTGGCGCACGCGGCGGGGGAGAGCGCGTTCACGTACGGGGTGCTCTACGGGCGCGAGGAGACGCGGGCGGCACAGGCGGAGGCGGAGCTGCCCGGACTGTGGAAGGAGGCCAGGGCCGCGGCGGCCGGCTGAGCGTACGGGGGAGTCCGCCGGGCGGGTTACGCTTGATGGTCACCCCTGTCAGCTCATGAAGGTTCGCGAGATGCCTGTCGAGTCGGTTTTCCCGCAGCTCGAAGCTCTGCTCCCCCACGTGCAGAAGCCGATCCAGTACGTCGGCGGAGAGCTCAACTCCACCGTCAAGAACTGGGACGAGTGCGACGTCCGCTGGGCACTCATGTACCCGGACGCATACGAGGTCGGCCTGCCCAACCAGGGCGTCCAGATCCTCTACGAGGTCCTCAACGAGCAGGACGGTGTCCTCGCCGAGCGCACCTACAGCGTGTGGCCGGACCTCGAGGCGCTGATGCGCGAGCACGGCGTCCCGCAGTTCACGGTGGACACCCACCGCCCGGTGAAGGCATTCGACGTGCTCGGCCTCAGCTTCTCCACGGAGCTGGGCTACACCAACATGCTCACCGCCCTGGACCTCGCCGGGATCCCCCTGGAGTCCAAGGACCGCACGGACGACGACCCGATCGTCCTGGCCGGCGGCCACGCCGCGTTCAACCCCGAGCCGATCGCCGATTTCATCGACGCGGCGATCATCGGCGACGGCGAGCAGGCCGTGCTGGACATGACCCGGATCATCCGCGAGTGGAAGGCCGAAGGCTGCCCCGGCGGCCGCGAGGAGGCCCTGTTCCGCCTGGCGAAGACGGGCGGGGTGTACATCCCGGCGTTCTACGACGTCGAGTACCTGCCGGACGGCCGCATCGCCCGCGTGGTCCCGAACAAGAGCGGTGTCCCCTGGCGCGTGTCCAAGCACACGGTCATGGACCTGGACGAGTGGCCGTACCCGAAGCAGCCGCTGGTCCCCCTGGCCGAGACGGTCCACGAGCGCATGTCGGTGGAGATCTTCCGCGGCTGCACCCGCGGCTGCCGCTTCTGCCAGGCCGGCATGATCACCCGCCCGGTCCGCGAGCGCTCGATCACCGGCATCGGCGAGATGGTCGACAAGGGCCTGAAGGCGACGGGCTTCGAGGAGGTGGGCCTGCTGTCCCTGTCCTCGGCGGACCACTCGGAGATCGGCGACATCGCGAAGGGCCTGGCGGACAGGTACGAGGAAGACAAGATCGGCCTCTCCCTCCCCTCCACCCGAGTGGACGCCTTCAACATCGACCTGGCGAACGAGCTGACCCGCAACGGCCGCCGCTCGGGCCTGACCTTCGCCCCGGAGGGCGGCTCGGAACGCATCCGCAAGGTCATCAACAAGATGGTCTCGGAGGACGACCTGATCCGTACGGTCGCCACGGCCTACGGCAACGGCTGGCGCCAGGTGAAGCTGTACTTCATGTGCGGCCTGCCGACGGAGACCGACGACGACGTCCTCCAGATCGCCGACATGGCGACCCGCGTGATCCAGAAGGGCCGCGAGGTCTCGGGCGCGAACGACATCCGCTGCACGGTCTCGATCGGCGGCTTCGTGCCCAAGCCGCACACCCCCTTCCAGTGGGCCCCGCAGCTCTCGGCCGAGGAGACGGACGCCCGCCTGGAGAAGCTCCGGGACAAGATCCGCGGCGACAAGAAGTACGGCCGCTCCATCGGCTTCCGCTACCACGACGGCAAGCCGGGCATCGTCGAGGGCCTCCTCTCCCGCGGCGACCGCCGCATCGGCGCGGTCATCCGCGCCGTGTACGACGACGGCGGCCGCTTCGACGGCTGGCGCGAGCACTTCTCCTACGACCGCTGGATGGCCTGCGCCGACAAGGCGCTCGTGCCCTTCGGCGTCGACGTCGACTGGTACACCACGCGCGAGCGCACGTACGAGGAGGTCCTCCCCTGGGACCACCTCGACTCCGGCCTGGACAAGGACTGGCTCTGGGAGGACTGGCAGGACGCCCTCGACGAGACAGAGGTCGAGGACTGCCGCTGGACCCCGTGCTTCGACTGCGGTGTCTGCCCGCAGATGGACACCCAGATCCAGATCGGCCCGACCGGCAAGAAGCTGCTCCCGCTGACGGTCAAGAACGCTGGTCAGGCGCCGGCTTCGAGCGGTCACGCGCACTGAGGTGGGCGAGGCACTCGATCGAGTGATGGAGGCGCCGGCGGGGGCGAGCGAGGAGGAGGTAGCCGCCGCGCCGGCTGCGGTCGTGGCTTCGGGTCCTCGCCTGCCGGCGCCGCTGCCGAGCCCTGGACGTTCCCCACACATCGTCTCCGAGGTGGAGTGGGTCTGAGGTCTGTTCCAGGCTTGTGCGGGAATGTGTGGCCCCTGAGCCCCCTTTCCTGACTGGGAGGGGGCTCGTTGGTACGCAGTGGCATGTGGGTCCGTGGCTTGGTGCTGTCGAGCCGTCCAAACACAGCTGAGTTACAACTCTTTACTGTCAGAGAAAGGCTCCGTCGTGGCTGGGGCGGTCGGCTCCAAGCAGCTCCAGGCCAAAGCCTGACACTGCGGCGGGTACAGCGCGCTCATCGCACCGATGTCATTTGATGACGAGGTCGGCTTCCCATGCCTGACCGAAGGGTTGCTGAGGCTGGTTGCTGACGATGTAGACACCCTCGGTCTTGAGGGTTTCACCAGGCGGGGCAGATTGCAGGATGTCGCAGACCTGCGCCATCGTGGAAACGGGTGTGCCCTTGATGTCAGCGATCAGGTCTCCGGTCCCGAGATTGGCCTTTTCAGCTGGAGAGTTCTCGTCGACGCTCCACACAAACATGCCATTGATTTTGTTCTTGTCAATGAGCTGTTGAGCCTTCTCGGCGTCCGCCGAGCCGCCGAGGTCAAGGGATTTGAAGGTGTCAGTCATTTTTAGCTGTGACACGGGGTAGAGTATCCAGCCCGCATTGTTCTCATCCTTGCCCGAGGCAAGGGTGCTGAGCAATGGTTTGACGTGGTTGATACTGATGGCGTAAAACTGCCCCTGAACAGGCTGCTCTCCAGTACCGAGATTAGTAAGGGTATTGATGCCCACCACTTGCCCCTTGTCGTTGAGCAAGGGGCCACCAGAATTTCCGTAGTTGATGGTGGCGGAATGCTGGATCGTGGATGAGTACTTGGGCAGCGAGTCGTCTGGGGACGCGGCAACGTCCGGAGTCTGAACTACACCGCTGGTGAAGACGATTTTCTCGTGCGTCGGGTCACTGTAGGACGCCGGGTAGCCAAGGGCGGTCACATCGTCGGCGCTTTGAACCGTGCTGCTGTCACCCAACGGGATTTGCTTCAGGTTCGACTGCGGTTGGGTGAACGTGAGGACCGCCACGTCCTCGCAGGGATTAATGCCGAGGACCCGCACAGGAACATCGCTTTGGTCATTGAGCCTGGCCTTCAGCGTAGTAAGGCCTTGCACGACATGCGCGTTGGTCAGGATGAGACCCTTGCCGGCGTCGTAGATAAATCCGGTACCGCCGGATTCTTCGCCGCCGCTGTTGCCGTGCAGCTCCACAGTCGCTGGGGACGCCCGATCAAAGACCTGCTTCGGTGTCATCTTGCCGGCGCCATTTCCGCCGCCGCATGCGGCCAGCGCGACGGTCACCATTCCGATGATGAAGGCCCTGTACTTCATAGAACGACACCCTTCGGATACTCGGCACTGCCCCTCACCCGAAGCTCGAATGTCTGCCCCCTCGGATCAGTATGCCCGACTTCGGGCATTTCTTCTCGGGGACAACCCCGGAGCGCCCCGGCATGGAGCTGCCTGCTCTCGGAGCCTCTGTCGGGGGCGAGGTGTTCTGGCACCCGCACAACTGCCAGGTGCGGGTCCGCCTGGACGAGTGGCGGACGTCCGGCGATTGATCATTGCCTCGTCCCTGAGCCGTCCGAGGCCGCTCGCCAGTGACCAACGACCCGTCGCCGCCTTCGCGGAAGCTGGAGTGATCGGTACAGAGGCTCTGACATCCACGGCTGACATCAAGGACGTCGGACGGAGGCGTACACCAGCGTCTCTGTCCGACTATCGCCCCAGTCGCCGACCGGAGCCGGAGCAGGCTCGGATCGAACTCCTAAAGCGGTGTTCGCCAGCCCCCTCCAACCACGAGCGTGCCAAGTAGGGTGCCGCTCATGACCACTTCTCCTGACCATGTCGGCAGCAGAGAAGACCTGGCTGCCTTCGTCGGGGACTGGAGCTTCTTCGCACGAGCTCTACGAGCTGCGACCACCTACGAGTAATCCGAGGCAGAGCCGACAACCGCGCCCGTGCCGGACACGTGCCAGATTGTGCGGGTAACCACGGGGAGCGGCGGGGACCAGGCTGTCGGTCCCCGAGGAGCGCCGGCCAAGGGAGCGACGAAGGCGGCGGCGAGAGGAGGTGGGCGACCACCCTCGTCTCGGCAGAGGGCGGATGTGGGTGGCTATCTGTCCGCAGATGGGCACGGCCATATAAATCGGCCCGACCGGGAAGAAGTTGCTTCCTTTGACGGTCAAGAACGGTGGGCCAGCGCCGGCTTCGGGTGGCCATGCGCACTGACGTGGGCGAGGCACTCGATCGGGTGGTTGAGGCGGGTTTGAGGGCCGTGTCCAGGCTGTGTGTGACTGTGTGACCCGTTGAGCCCCTTCCCTGACCGGGAGGGGGCTCGTTGGTGTTTTGGGCAGTCCGCTGCCGGATCCACGTACAAAGCAACAATCCGCTCACCCATCCTCCGGCGCCTCTCGAAGGGGATGCTTTGCCTCGCTTGCGAATATCCGTCCCAGGCGCGTCCCTGGGACTCTTGGTAGTGCTTGTTTGCCTGGGCGGGTGCGCTACCGGCGCGCCAAAGCCAGCTGTGACCCGTCCCCACCCGCGATCATCAGTTCACCGCCAGCGGCTGCCACCAGTGCCGTCAAGGCTCCCCAGGGAGACGTGACTCTTGTGGAGTGGCACGATGAAGGTGCCAGCAATACGTGCGTCTCCGTCTCAACTCGGTATGAAAACCGGTCGGATGCTGCTGTCAACACCATCACTCAGATGTTCCAGACTCTACAACTCACAGTGCGCTGCGCGCCTTGTCCGCAGAGGGACACCCACATCCAGATCGGCCCGACCGGCAAGAAGCTGCTCCCGTTGACGGTCAAGAACGCTGGTAAGGCGCCGGCTTCGAGCGGTCACGCGCACTGAGGCGAGTGGGGCGCTCGATCGGGTGATTCGCGTCTTGGCGGGGCTGAGCGAGGACGAGGTGGCTGCCGTACCGGCTACGGCAGGCGTTCCGCGTCCTCGCCCCTCGCTGCCGACGTGGTCGTCCCGGCCGCGCTTCTGATGGCCGCTCAGCCGACTGAGCCCCTTCCCGATCCAGGGAAGGGGCTCGTTTGTTTCGCGCGCTCGTGGCGGTTCGGGTGATCGGGCCGTCGACTAGGCGTTCGGCGCTGCGACCGGCTCCGGCTCCGAGTCTTCAACGGTGGCCGGGGTGTCGCTCAAACCGAGGCGGAGGTGTTCGACGTGGTAGAGGGCCTGGTCGAGGAGTGCGGCGACGTGGTTGTCGTAGAGGGAGTACACCACCGACCGGCCTTTACGAGTGCCGACGACGAGGCCGAGGTTGCGGAGCAGTCGCAATTGGTGGGAACAGGCGGACTGCTCCATCTCGACTTCCGCCGCCAGTTCGGTTGCCGGAAGAGGGCCCTCGCGTAGCCGCGCGAGGATGAGCAGCCGCGAGGGAGTCGCCAGCGCCTGGAGGGTGGTGGCGACCTTGGCGGCACTGGCGGCGTCCAGGTGTTTGCGCGGGACGCTTCCGGTTGGCGGTGCGGCTCCGTGACCCATGCGCCCATGCTACGGCACCACACATGAATACATGAATGCCTCTTCATTCGTTCCTGTTACGGTGGTGGGGTCGATCGTCGCGCCCGAACCTGCGAAGGACCGCGTTCCCATGTCTTCCACCCTCACCCGCCCGGCCGAGACCGGCGCCGCCCGCGAGACGGTGGCGCCCCGGCGGCGCACGAGGATCTTCGCGTTGCCCGAGGCCCGGTGGGCGGCTGCCGCCCTGGTGCTGTTCCTGGTCGCACTGCCGCTCCGTCTGGCGGGGGAACCTGCATGGTCGTGGGGGCCGCTGTTCGCGGCTGTCTACGTCACTGGCGGCTGGGAGCCCGGCTGGGCCGGCCTGCAGGCGCTCAAGGACAAGACCCTGGACGTGGATCTGCTCATGGTCGTCGCCGCGCTCGGAGCGGCGGCGATCGGGCAGGTGCTGGACGGAGCGCTTCTGATCGTCATCTTCGCCACCTCCGGCGCGCTGGAGGCCATCGCCACCGCCCGCACCGTCGATTCGGTCCGCGGCCTGCTCGATCTGGCGCCCGCTACCGCGACCCGCCTGAGCGACGACGGGTCCGAATCCGAGGTGCCCACCGGACAGTTGGCCGTCGGGGACACGATTGTGGTGCGTCCCGGCGAGCGGGTCGGAGCTGATGGCCGCGTCCTGGACGGAGCGAGCGAGGTCGACCAGGCCACCATCACCGGTGAGCCGCTGCCGGTGGCCAAGGAGGCCGGGGACGAGGTGTTCGCCGGCACTCTGAACGGCACGGGCGCACTGCGGGTGAAGGTGGAGCGGGACCCGTCCGACTCGGTGATCTCACGGATCGTGGCCATGGTCGAGGAGGCCTCCGGGACCAAGGCACCCACGCAGTTGTTCATCGAGAAGATCGAGCAGCGCTATTCCCTGGGCATGGTCGCTGCCACAGTGGCGCTGTTCGTCCTGCCGCTGCTGTTCGGCGCCGACGTCCGGTCCACGCTGCTGCGCGCGATGACCTTCATGATCGTCGCTTCGCCGTGTGCGGTGGTGCTGGCCACCATGCCGCCCCTGCTGTCGGCGATCGCCAATGCCGGACGTCAGGGCGTGCTGGTGAAGTCGGCCGTGGTCATGGAACGGCTCGGTCAGGTGGATGCCGTGGCGCTGGACAAGACCGGGACCCTGACCGAGGGCACCCCGCGGGTCAGCGACATTCGCCCGTTGGCCGGTTCCGGCCTGAGCGAGCGGGAACTGCTGCGGCTGGCGGCAGCGGCCGAACGCCCTAGCGAGCATCCGCTGGCCCGCGCCATCGTGGATGCCGCCCACGCCCGCGACCTCGGCATTCCGCTGGCGGAGGACTTCGCCTCCGCACCAGGCACTGGCGTCACCGCGACGGTGGACGGTCGTGCGATCGCGGTAGGCAGCCCGGCTCGCCTGCTTGACAGCACTCACCCGTTGGCCGCGGTCGCCGCCGGACTGGAGGAGGAAGGCCGTACCGCGGTACTGGTCACATCTGACGGCGCGCCGGTGGGTGTGCTGGGCATCGCCGACCGGCTGCGCGAGGAGGCCGCGGCCACCACCGCCGCGCTGGGCCGCCTGATCGGCGCCGCTCCGGTGCTGGTCACGGGTGACAACCCGCGCGCCGCAAAGCGGCTGGCCGCGGAGGTCGGCATCGTGGACGTGCGTGCCGGTCTGTTGCCGCAGGACAAGGTCACCGCGGTGCGGGAACTGGAGCAGGCCGGGCGGAAGGTTCTCGTGGTGGGTGACGGCGTCAATGACGCCCCCGCCCTGGCTGCCGCGCACACCGGCATCGCCATGGGCCGAGCAGGCTCCGATCTGGCCCTGGAGACCGCCGATGCCGTGGTGGTGCGCGATGAACTGGCGACCATCCCCACCGTGATCGGGCTCTCCCGGCGGGCCCGCCGTCTGGTGGTGCAGAACCTGGTGATCGCCGCGGTGTTCATCACCGGCCTGGTCATCTGGGACCTGGTCGGCCACCTTCCGCTGCCGCTGGGTGTCGCCGGACACGAGGGTTCCACCGTCATCGTCGGCCTCAACGGCCTGCGCCTGCTGGCCGACGGCGCATGGCGCCGCATCCACACCGGGATGGACCGGTGAGCCGTCGCGCCCGCAGGGCCGCCCCCTCCACGGCAGCGGCCCGCTGCACAGTCACCGTGTGCCGTGGCTGTTGCTGCGGCACGGAGAAGATCCCCGACCTGGACCATGCCGGGCAGCTCGCTCGACTGCGGCGGGCGCTTCCCGGAACCGCGCAGGTCAGGCTGACCGGCTGCCTCGACGCCTGCGAGCACGCCAACGTCATGGTCGTCCAGCCCTCTGCCGAAGGGCGGGCTGCCGGCGGGCGGCCCGTATGGCTGGGGTTGGTCAACGACCCTGACGCCATCGATGACATCGCCGCATGGATCGCCGCTGGTGGCCCCGGGCTGGCCGACCCGCCCGGGGTGCTCGACCTCTACGCATTCACGCCCTCCCGGCGCATTCGCGGACAGATCCTGGGCTGAACGGCAGCAGCACCCGAGGCCCACCAGCGGGCGACGGCGTGACAATGCGGATCTTCCGGGCGCACAAGTCCAAAGCCTCAATGGTGACAAAGGGTGAGCTGGTCCCACTTTCCGTCAAGTGATGCGAGCGGTTCCCTCAAGCGGGTGAAATCACTTAAGTTGGCCCGATTGAGATTGATTTCCCGGATGTAGATCGCCGCAGGTGCGCATCCGAACCCATGCGGCCCAGGGGGCGTGCGGAGGTGACTGTCGACAGTGGTGAATTCCAGAGCCGGCGATACGCGCGACACCGAGCCGTCCATGCCCCGCTCCTCTCAGCCGCTGCACAACCCGCGGGGCTCGGGGACCGTACAGAACGTACGGCTCTCGGAGCGGCACCTCATGCGGATGCGGCTGCTCGACGCCGTGGACAGGGACCGGCGCGATGTCGAAGTGCTGCTGACCGCGCTGCAGCAGGCGGTGGCCGAGGTGCACGGCCTGGGCGGCATGGTTCATCTCCCGGGCGGCGGCATGAGCGGCATCCTCTACCTGGTCGCCGACAGCGGCCTGCCGGAGTCGATGGTCCGGCCCTGGCTGATCATCCCGGCACGGGGCACGGCGCCGCCCAGCAGGGCCGCCCGCGAGGACACCCTCACGTGGCAGCCCGACCTGGCCCCGCCCGACCCGGTGCCCGGCCGGGACCCCGCCGCCCTGTGGCCTTCCCGAGTCCCCGCCGGCATCGCTCACCTGGCCGTCCCCATTCCGGGTGGCCGGCGACGGGGCGCGCTCTCGGTCCTGTTCGCCCCGGGCGACGAGCCCGGCGCGGCGGAGTGCGCCTTTCTGAGCGAGGTGGCGGCATGGATGTCCGAGAGGCTCAGGTCGTCCGGGATCCTGAATCCGTCCCCCACCCTGTTGCGCGCCCTGGAGAACGGGCCGGGACCGCGGGAGACTCCCCCGTGGGACGCCGAACGGGAGACACCCCCGCGGGACGCGGAAGGGGTGCCGTCCATCACGTACACCTGGGACCTGCGTACCGGCGATCTGACCGCCGACCGACCCGTCGAGGAGGTGCTGGGCGGCATCGATCCGGCGGTGATGGCCGGCGGCATCGAGGCGTGGGCGGCGCTGATCCACCCGGACGACCTGCCGGGGGCGGTCAGCGGCTTCGACATGGGCATCCAGCTCCGTGGCGGCTTCCAGGACGAGTACCGGGTCCGGCGCCAGGACGGCACGTACCTCTGGATCGAGGCTCGCGCCCGGACGCTCACGGACGAGGAGGGGACACCGGCGAAGGTGATCGGCACCCTCCGGGACAGCAGCGAGACGCACACCGCCGCCGAGTCGGTGGGGCGGGCGCTGCGACACATGAGCGACGGCTTCGTCTCCCTGGACACGGACTGGCGCATCGGATTCCTCAATCAGGCCGCCGAGCGGCTCTTCGGCGCCGCGGGAGATGTGGCCGGAGCCCTGCTCTGGGACATTCCCGCGCTGCATGCCGTGCCGGGGCTGGAGCAACGGTGCCGAGCCACGGCGGCTGAGGGCCAACCGGCCGGATTCGACGTACCGGGGCCGGACGGGGCGTCCTGGTACCACCTGCGGCTGGTGCCGGTGCCGCAAGGCCTCACGCTCTACATCACCGACACCACCGAGCGGCATCTGCGGGAGATCGAGCGTGCCGCGGCGGAGCGGGCGGCCACGGAGCGCGCGGCCCTGGTGCAGCGGATCACGCGGGAGCTGGCCGAGGCCGTCACGGCCCAGGACGTGATGGCGGCGGTGGCCGACGGCGTGATGACACCCCTCGGGGCCACCGGACTCGTCATGCTCGGCGTGGTCGGCGACCGGCTGACCGTGGTCGGTTCCCGGGGTTATTCGGAGCGCTTCACCCGACTTCTGGACGGGCAGTGGACGGTGAGGGACACCACCAGCCCGGTGGGGGACGCCCTGCGCACCCGCACCACGCTCTTCATCTCCTCCCCGGAGGAGTTCCTGCAGCGATACCCGAACACCGAGGTCCTGATCCGGGAGGGCGGCAAGCAGGCGTGGGCCTTTCTGCCGCTGGCGGTGTCGGGGCGCGAGATCGGCGCGGCGGTGATCTCCTTCGGCCGACCGCGGATGCTGAACGATGACGAACGAACACTGCTGACCGCGCTCAGCGGACTGATCGCGCAGGCCCTGGAACGGGCCGGGCTCTATGACGAGGCGACGACCCGGGCCCGCACCCTCCAGCGCAGCCTGCTGCCGCGGGCCCTGCCCGAGCTGCCCGAGGTGACGACGGCGGCGCGCTACCAGCCGGCCAAACAGGGGGCCGACGTCGGCGGCGACTGGTACGACGTGATCCCGCTGTCCGCGGCCCGGGTGGCGCTCGTGATCGGCGACGTCATGGGCCACGGCATGGCCGAGGCCGCCACGATGGGCGGGCTCCGCACGGCCGTGCGGACCCTCTCGGAGCTGGAGCTGCCACCCGACGAAATCCTGGAGCACCTCAACGCCATTGTCGGCGACCTGGGTAACGATGCCTTCGCGACCTGCCTGTACGGCATCTACGACCCGGTGACCCGGCGTCTGTCGTACGCCAGCGCCGGTCATCCGCCCCCGGCGGTGGCCCACCCCGGCGGCCCCGTCACCTTCCTGCCCATGACGCCGGACCCGCCACTGGGGGTGGCCGCTCCCCCCTTCGAAACCCTCGAGACGCTGCTGCCCGCCGACAGTCTGCTCGCCCTCTACAGCGACGGCCTGGTCGAGAGCAAGGACAGGGACGTCACCACCGGCATGAGCCGCCTCGCCGAGCTCCTCTTCCAGTCCGTGAACGCCATGCCGACCTCACTGGCGGACGCGTCCGACCTGGACGCCCTCTGCACCACCCTCACCTCTGCTCTCCTCCCCGCCCAAGGCGCGCTGGTGGACGACGCCGCCCTGCTGCTGGCCCGCACCCACCCGCTGGACGCGGAGAATGTCGCGGAGTGGCCGTTGCCGGAGGACCCGATGGCGGCAGGCCGTGCCCGTGAGCTGGTCCGCGCCCAGCTCACCGACTGGGACCTGGCCGATGAGGACCTGATCATGACCACCGAGCTCCTGGTCAGCGAACTGGTCGGGAACGTCGTCCGGCACGCCTGCGGCCCCATCCGGCTGCGCTTGCTCCGCAGCCGCTCATTGATCTGCGAAGTCTCCGACGCCAGCCCGACCACCCCGCACATCCGCCACACCTCCGTCACCGACGAGGGTGGCCGAGGTCTGCAGCTCATCTCCGCCCTCTGCCGGCGCTGGGGCACGCGGCACACCCGAACCGGCAAGTCCATCTGGACCGAACAGCCTCTGCCGGTGGTGTGAGGTACGAGGACTACTGCAAGCCGGCCCTGCTTCGGGCATCGAGGTCGGAAAAGAAGCGGTCCACGATGTTGCTTTCCCGGGCGACGCTGTCGATGGGCTCGCCGACTACCCGGCCGGCCAGCTCCGTGGCCAACGACACGACGACACCGCGAAGTTCTGTTTCCGCGATCACCCGGTCGGTCGCGAGCCGTGCCTGAGCTTCCGCAATCATCGTCTCGCGTTCCCGCAAGGCCTCGGCGCGGATCTCAGTGATCAGTTGCGTGCCCTGCTCCAAGGATTCCTGACGCAGGCGAGCCGCCTCGTGCCGGGCTTCGGCCAGTTCCTCGCGGTACTTGGCGAGGACCTCACCGGCCTCGATCGCTGTCCGCTCGGCTTGTTCCCTCTGACCGTCGATGGCGTCGCGTCGTTCGGCAAGGACCTTGTTGATCCGAGGCAGAAGGATCCTGGACAGGCAGACGAAGATCACGGCGAAGGTCAGCGCGCACACGAGCGTCGGGGCGAGCCGTGGTATGAGAATTCCCATGCCAAGACTTTAGGGAAAAATTGAAGTTCTATGGTGTGTTTCAGGTAAGAGTTTGCCCTCAACTGACCTGAGCCACAGCCGACTTGGTGGATAGGACCGTATAAATCGTCCCGGCTGGCAAGAAGTTGCTGCGGCGTCCGCTGGGGTCGGCACCCCGCGCGCGCCCGGCGTTCGAACAGCTCGCGGCCGAGGTGGCTCTCCAGCCCCTGTCCGCTGTGGTACGCCGTGTGCGTGTGCTGGGGGTGACGTGCCGGTGCGGTGGTTGCGTCCTTGACGGGTGATGGCCACCGTGAACGGGTGATTCTCGTTCCGGGCTGGATGTGGCAGCGGGGGTCGGTGGGCCGGGCCGCGGGCGTGGGCCTTGCCGCCGGCGTCTTCTTCGGGGCTTTCGCTCTCGTCGAGGCGCAGTCATGGGCGGCCGCCATGGTGGTCTTTGTGGTGCTGAGCCTGTTCTACGGGACCCGAGTGGCGCGCCGGATGGACAGGATCTGGCCTGCGGCCAAGGGCATGAACCGCGCCGACCGCGCCGCCGTGGTACGCGCCACCCGGCGAGGCGAGGCCGTCGACGATCCCCGGCTGGCCCCCTTGGTCGTGGAGTACGCCGGCGCCCTGCGCCGGACCGCAGAGGAGGACCGGCTGCGCCGCTGGGTCGTCCTGCTCGTCACCGCGTTCGCGGTCGCTCTCGCCGTGTACGACACCGTGATGGGTTCCACCGGCGAGACCATCGCCTCGTGGCTGGTGGTCGTGCTCTTCCTGGCTGACCTGATGTGGTGGCCTCGCAGTCGAGACCGCCTTCTGGCCCATGCCGACCGGGCAGAGGCGTCGGCCCGCCGCATGACGGACACGGGCCAAGAGACGGGCGACTCCTGACCGAGAGCGACAGTTCGCATGTCCAGGTGTGCGCCATGCATGAAGGAGGTCACCGCGCACGGGGTGGAGCAGCGAGGTAGCGCGGATGTGGGAGTGAGCCCTACGCGCGTGCCGATCGAGCGACGCATCCAACACCGGCCTCGCAGGAGCCTCGGCTGCTGTGCGAGGCTGTTCCCCAGCCGACGTCGCCGCCCATCGACGAGGTTCTCCTGTCCAGGCCGACGGCGCTGCGTGCCCCCGGCCGGCACTGGTCCCCTGCCCAGCGTCCCGCGAACCAGGAAGAGACTTCGTGAACGTCGTCTCCATCGTTACCCCCGTACACAGCGGCGCTGTCCGTTTCCTTCCCGACGCCTACGCCTCTCTGCTGTGCCAGGACCTTCCCGGCGGATGGTCATGGGAGTGGTGCGTACAGGAAGACGGCAGCGACGTCCGCGCACAGTCGCATCTACCCGCCGACGATCCACGGATCCGGATTTCGGCGTCCCGCGCCGGCGGCCCCCACGTGGCACGCACCATGGCATTCGCGCGCTCGACCGGTACCTACGTGAAGACCCTGGACTCCGACGACCAGCTCACCCCCGGCACCCTCGCACGTGACATCGCCGTGCTGGAGGAACATGCCTCGATCGGCTGGACCACGTCGCGGGTCGTCGATCTCCTCGAGGACGGCAGCACTGTCTCCTTCGAATTGAGCGATCCGCAACCGGGCCGGCTCCCCAGGGGAAGCGCGTTCGGCTTCTGGACCGAGCATCACCGCCCACAGGTCCACCCCGCCACACTGTGCGTCAGGCGCTCCCTGCTGGCACTGCTGGGCGGCTGGATGGCCCTGCCTGCCTCCGGCGACACCGGACTCCTCCTCGGTCTGGACGCCCTGGCGGACGGATGGTTCATCGGCGAGACCGGACTTGCCTACCGCAAGCACGGAGGCCAGATCACCGCCCACCCCGACCATCGGAGCGGAGAGGAGTGGGAGGCCCGGATGTCCCTGATCCGTGAACATGCGCAGGCGATCCGAGCCTGGGCCGGCACCGAGCACTGACGTACTGCCCCGGCCACGGTGGGGACCTTCCCGGGCTGCGACAGCCTGGGGAGCGGGGGCTCGCCGGCTTCCCGGCGGTGGACGGAAGTGTCAGCCGCTCATGAGGCGAAGGCGGCTCCGATGATCTGGTTGACCAGGGCCATGTCGTTGCCTCCGCCGGTGACGGGGTTGAAGGAGTAGACCAGGCGGCGGCGGAGGTCGGGTGTGGTGAACATGCCGTCGGTGTAGCCGTAGGTGCTGCCGGTCTTGCCCCACACCGTCACGCCGGGGCGGCCGTCGCGGCCCGGAACCGTGGCGCGCATCAGGCCGGCGCTGTAGTAGGCCTTGCCCTGGCCCGGGTCGTTCTTACCGCCGTTCAGATAGTCCACGCCGGGGACGGTGAGCAGTTCTTTCATCTGCGCGGGTGCGAGGAGCCGTCCCCGGAACAGGGCCGTCAGGAAGCGGTCGAGGTCGGCGGTGGTGGAGATCATGCCGCCGGCGTGCGGGTTCTGCTCGGTGACGTCGGCCAGGCTGCTTCCCCCGTCGGGCTGGGGGACCGCGAGGTAGCCGTGGGCGTGCGGGCCGGGGATCGTGGGGTCGGTCTCGGGCGCGGTGGTGCACCGCAGGTGCAGCGGGCGCAGGATGCGATCGGTGATCTCCTGCTCGTAGCTGTGGCCGGTGACCTTCTCGACGAGCATGGCGGCGACGTAATAGCCGGTGGCTCCGTAGACCTGCATGTGGCCCGGCTCGGCGAAGGGCCGTTCGTGGCGGACGGCCTTGGCGACGAGCTCGGACAGCGGGTGGTCGTCGAAGCGGTGCCGGACGATGGCGTCGGGTGTGGACGGCAGGTCGTCGGCCGTCAGTTCGGGCAGGCTGCTGGTGAAGTCGAGCAGGGTGCGAACCGGAATCGGCGGGTAGGAGGCAGGCAGTACGTCCGGGAGGTAGCGCTGGACGGGCTGGTCGAGGTCGACGCGGTGTTCGGCGGTCAGCTGCAGGACCACGGTGGCGATGAAGGTCTTGGTGACGCTGCCGAGACGGAAATGACCGTCGGCCGGAACCGGCTGCCGCGTCGTGATGTCGGCGACTCCGTATGTCCCCGCCCAGTGTCCGGCCGGCCCGTTGACCTGCGCCGATACCCCCGTCACCCGGTCCGGTGCGCTGGAGATCGCCTGCTGGAGCGCCTGGGGGTCCAGCTCGGGCAGTGAGCCGTCAGCGTGTCGGGCTGCGGCGACCCGGTGCGCGTCAGCCGTGGCCGGTGCGGCCGGTGCGGGCGATGCCGCACCGATGACCACGGCGGTAGCGGCCGCGCACGACACTGCCGCCCACGTTCGCGTGCGTCGCCGGGACCCCCGGGCGGTCGCACGATGGCTGGAGGAAGGCTTGATCGTCATGCCTACGAGAATCCAGCACCCGGGGCGCCCTTCCATCAGGGATCACCCCTGACTCGGCCCCTAGACACCCCTGGCTTCACATCCTGGGGATCCGGCGCCGCTGCTCGCTACCGTGGCCCCATGCCGACTGCCTGACAGCGCCGAAGGAGCAAGTCGTATGGAGATCGCGACGTCGCAGAAGATCACCCCGTTCCTGATGTTCGAGGGCAACGCCGAGGACGCGATGACCTTCTACACCTCACTCTTCGACGACGCCGAGGTCGTCGGCATCACCCGCTACGGTGCCGATGGCCCCGGCAAGGACGGGAGCGTGCAGCACGCGACGTTCTCGCTCGCCGGCGAGCAGTTCATGTGCATCGACAGCCCCGCGAAACACGACTTCACCTTCACCCCCGCGTTCTCGCTGTTCGTGCAGTGCGAGAACGAGGCCGAGATCGACCGTCTCTACCTGGCCCTCGCCGAGCAGGGCACGGAGCTCATGCCGCTGGGAAACCACGGCTTCAGCGCCAAGTTCGGCTGGGTCAACGACCGGTTCGGCGTCTCCTGGCAGCTGAACCTGCCCGGGTGAGCCGACCAGCTCCGGCACCCGCGGCTACACATCCTTGACCTTCACGACCTGGACGTCGGCCGGATCCGAACGGGCGGCACGGGCGTCTACCCCGGTATGGAACCGCACAAGCCGTCTCCCCAGCCCCGGCAGCCGGAAGGGTGCCTCACCGTCGCGATCCGTGTCCCCTTGCGGATCGTCGTCCTGGTGCTGGTGGTGCCGGTGCGGATGGCGTGGGACGCGCTCGTCGTCACCGGAAGGTTTCTGCGGGACAGCGTGCTCAGGCCGCTCGGCCGGGCGCTGCTGTGGGTTGGAACGGCCCTGTTCGTATGGCCGTTCACGGCCCTGTGGCGCTATGTCCTGGTCCCCGTCGGCAGGGCGCTCGCCTGGCTCGGCACCGTCCTCGTCGTCGTACCGGCCGTGTGGCTGTACCGGTACGTCCTCAACCCCGTCGGGCACGCCGTCGCCTGGCTCGCGCGCGGGGCGGGTGCCGGGCTCGCGTGGGTGTACGCGCGCGTGCTGTGCCCGATCGGGCACGTCGTCACCTGGCTGCTGCGGGGCATCGGTGCCCTGCTCTCCGCCGTGGGCATCGGCGTGTACACGGCCGTCTCCTGGCTGGCCCGGTATCTGCTCGTCGTCCCCGCGCGGTGGCTGTACGACCGGGTCCTCGCGCCCGTCGGGCGTGCCGTCGCCTGGTGCGTACGAGGGCTGGGGTGGCTGCTGGGCGTGATCGCCGCCGGCATCGGGGTCGCGCTGTACTGGATTCTCCGCGTCCTCTTCGTCCTGCCCGCCCTCGCGTTGTGGCGCTGGGCCCTGGCGCCCGTCGGCCGCTTCCTCGCCGTCCTGGCACGCGAGGTGGGCGACGCCCTCGGGCACGCCTGGCGGATCGCCGGACGGATCTCGCGGGCCGTCGGCCGCGCGCTCGGGACCCTCTTCCGGTGGATCTTCGTGGAGCCGCTGCGCTGGGTGTACCGGACCGTGCTCACCACGGTCGGCCACCTCGTCCGGGACGCCGTCCTGCGGCCCGTCGCCGAGGGCGCGCGCGTGGTGGGGCGGGCCGTGCGCGAGGCACTGGGCAGCGCCCGCGAGACCGTACGGCAGGCCCGCGCAGACTTCCGGCGGATGCTGTTCGGCGAGCCGCGGCAGCCGGCCGCGGTGGACCGGCGGGAACCTCAGGGGCCCGCGACACGTACTCTTGGTAGCAGTAGGACCGCACTCACGAAGGACTAGGACACTGGGCAAGCGACAGCCCGAAGGCCCGCCGCCCGCACCCGCGGTGCAGCGCATCCGACTGCGCTACACCAAGCGCGGCCGCCTGAGGTTCACCAGCCACCGAGACTTCCAGCGCGCTTTCGAGCGTGCGCTGCGCCGTGCCGAGGTGCCCATGGCGTACTCGGCCGGATTCACGCCGCACCCGAAGGTGTCGTACGCCAATGCCGCACCCACCGGCACGGGCAGTGAGGCGGAGTACCTGGAGATCGCGCTCACCGCACCGCGCGACCCGGAGACCCTGCGCGTCCTCCTCGACGAGTCGCTGCCCCCCGGGCTCGACGTCGTCGAGGCGGTCGAGGCACGGACCTCGGGCCTCGCCGACCGGCTCACGGCCTCCGTCTGGGAGCTGCGGCTGGACGGCGTCGACCCGGCAGACGCCGGGCGCGCGGTCGAAGCCTTCAACGGGGCCGGGTCCGTCGAGGTCCAGCGGATGACCAAGAACGGCGTCCGTACCTTCGACGCCCGCCCGGCCGTGGTGAGTCTGGAAACGCACGGTTCACCGGCTGATAGGCCTACCGACCAGCCCTGTGCGATACTGCGGCTGGTTGTTCGGCACGTGACGCCTGCCGTACGACCCGACGACGTCCTGTCCGGTCTCCGCGCCGTGGCCGACCTGGCGCCGCCGGTCCCCGCAGCGGTGACCAGGCTGGCGCAGGGGCTGTTCGATGAAGAGACCGGCACGGTGACCGACCCGCTCGCGCCCGACCGCGAGGCAGCCGAGGCCCTGACGGCCGCACCGGCCGCCGCCGCGACGGCGCCGATGCCGGAAGGTCCCGCGTAGGGACGGACGTCGTAGCGCCGCCCTTGTACTCGGGAGCCACCTGGGTCGGGCAGCGCACCGACCAGAAGACTTTCGCCAGGCCGTACCGACAAGGCGTACGGAACCGGCGAGACAGGACACAGAGTGCTCCCGTGCGGCGCCCGCGCCCCGGACGGCGGCCATCGCGGATCACGCGGGCCGTGGACGTCAACGGCGGACGGTCCTTCGAGACCGACGCCGGACCAGGCGCGGCGCCCGGGAGCCTGACGGGAGAAATGCCCGCATGCTCGAGCCGACCGAACCCAATGAGGGTTCCGAACTGAACACTCCCAGCGACACCCTGCCGCCGCGCAGGCGTCGCCGTGCCGCCTCCCGCCCGGCGGGCCCGCCGGCCGCGGCCGAGGCGTCCGCCGAGGTCACCGTGCCGGCCATACCGGCCGCGGACCCCGACGAGGCCCAGGAGGCGATCGAGGCCGTAGAGGCCGACGAAAGCGCAGAGACTGCAGAAGCAGCGGAAAGCGCTGAGGCCGCAGAAACTGCTGAGGCCGCAGAAACCGTTGAGACTGCAGAGGTCCCTGAGGCTGTCCCGGCTGCTGCCGCCGACGAAGCCGCTCCCGCCGGCCGTACGCGCCGCCGGGCCACCCGCCGCGCATCCGCGCCCGCGGGGGCGCCGTCGGCCGCCGAAGCCGTCGAGAGCCTCGTACAGGCCGCGACCGCCGTGGCCGAGACCGAGAAGCCCGCTGCCGTCACCGAGGGCGGCGAGGTCGTCGTCGGCGAGGAGGCCGCGCCGCGCCGCGTCCGCCGCCGTGCCACGCGCAGCGCCTCCGCGTCGACCGGTGCCGCTTCGGAGGCCGTTTCCGGTGCTGCTGAGGCGCCCGCGACCGCCGAGGCTTCCGTGACCGAGGAGGCGACCGCCACCGAGGCCGCTGCCCCCGCCGAGGCCGCGTCCGCCGGCCGTCCGCGTCGCCGGGCCACGCGTCGTGCGTCCGCGCCCGCCGGTGCCCCCGCGGTCGGTACGGCCGTTGCCGCCGAGGCCGAGAAAGCCCAGGAGCAGCCCGTCGTCGAGACGGCCGCCGCCGTGGAAGAAGCCGCCGAAGAGGCCGCGCCCGCCGCTCGTCCGCGCCGTCGTGCGACCCGCCGCGCCTCCGCGCCCGCCGGCGCGCCGAAGGCCGCCGAGTCCGCCGCCGAGACTCCTGCCGCGGAGGCTCCGGCCGTCGTGGCTGAGGCTCCTGTGGCCGAGGTTGCCGCTGCCGCCGAGGTGAGCGGTGAGGTCGAGGAGGGTGCTCCGCGTCGTACCCGTCGGCGGGCCACCCGCCGTGTGTCGGCGCCCGCCGGTGCCCCGGAGGCCGCCGAGACTCCTGCTGCGGAGGCTCCGGCCGTCGAGGCCGAGGCTCCTGTGGCCGAGGTTGCCGCTGCCGCCGAGGTGAGCGGTGAGGTCGAGGAGGGTGCTCCGCGTCGTACCCGTCGGCGGGCCACCCGCCGT
>NZ_JBSFGB010000027.1:117401-142015 GCF_053596375.1 Streptomyces sp. NPDC001709
CGTGTGTCGGCGCCCGCCGGTGCCCCGGAGGCCGCCGAGACTCCCGCCGCGGAGGCCCCGGCCGCCGCCGAGGCGCACACCCCGGAGGTTCCCGTCACCACGCACACCACCGCGCCCGCAGCGGCCGCTCAGCCCGCCCCCGCCGAGGAGGCGGCCCCGCGCCGTGGCCGGCGCCGGGCCGTGCGCCCCGCGTTCGGGTTCGGCGAGCCCACGCAGCCCGCACAGCCCGCGCAGGCCGCCGAGAGCGAGGCCGCCGAGGCCGAGGGCTCGCGTCGGCCCGCCCGCCCGGCCGTCGCCGTCTTCCAGGCGCCGGTGTTCGCCGAGCCGAAGTTCCAGACCCCGGAGCGCGCCGCCGCCGAGGCCGCGGCGGAGGCCGCCGAGGTCGAGGAGCCCGAGGAGTACGCGGAGGAGCGCGTCGAGGCCGGCGCGCGCCGCCGCCGTCGCCGCCGGGGCGCCGCCGCGGAGGAGACGCGCGCCGTCGAGGGCGAGGAGTCCGAGGAGTCCGCCCAGGCTGTCGCTGAGGGCGAGGAAGCCGAAGAGGCCGAGGAAGCAGAAGAGGCCGAGGAGGCGGAGGACGCCGAGGGCTTCGAGGAGTCCGGCTCGCGCCGCCGTCGCCGTCGTGGCGGCCGGCGCCGCCGCCGCGGTGACGCCGCCGAGGGCGAGGCCGGTGAGGGCGCGGACGCCGAGGCCGATGAGCTGGCCGCCGAGCAGGCCGCTCAGGACGCCGAGGACACCGCCGAGCAGGAGGAAGAGGACGCCGACGAGGCCCGCGAGGAAGCCGGACCCTCGACGGCCGGCAGCCGTCGTCGTCGGCGCCGTCGTCGCCGGGCCGGTGAGACCACCGTCGACACCGAGCCCGACGAGGGTGACCCGGAGCGCACGGTCGTCAAGGTCCGCGAACCGCGCAAGCCCGCCGAGCCGTCCGACGAGGTGCAGTCCATCAAGGGCTCGACCCGTCTGGAGGCCAAGAAGCAGCGCCGCCGGGAAGGCCGTGAGCAGGGCCGCCGCCGCGTTCCGATCATCACCGAGGCCGAGTTCCTGGCCCGCCGTGAGGCCGTCGAGCGCGTGATGGTCGTGCGCCAGCACGGCGAGCGCACGCAGATCGGCGTCCTCGAGGACGGCGTGCTCGTCGAGCACTACGTCAACAAGGAGCAGTCGACCTCGTACGTCGGCAACGTCTACCTGGGCAAGGTCCAGAACGTGCTGCCGTCGATGGAGGCCGCCTTCATCGACATCGGCAAGGGGCGCAATGCCGTCCTGTACGCCGGTGAGGTCAACTTCGAGGCGCTGGGGATGGCCAACGGTCCCCGTCGTATCGAGTCCGCGCTGAAGTCGGGGCAGTCCGTCCTCGTCCAGGTGACCAAGGACCCGATCGGCCACAAGGGCGCCCGCCTGACCAGCCAGGTCTCCCTGCCGGGCCGCTACCTCGTGTACGTCCCCGAGGGCTCGATGACCGGCATCAGCCGCAAGCTGCCCGACACCGAGCGGGCCCGGCTGAAGACCATCCTCAAGAAGATCGTCCCCGAGGACGCGGGCGTCATCGTGCGCACCGCCGCCGAGGGCGCGAGCGAGGAGGAGCTGCGCCGGGACGTCGAGCGGCTGCAGGCGCAGTGGGAGGACATCCAGAAGAAGTCGAAGAACGGCAACGCGCCGACGCTGCTGTACGGCGAGCCGGACATGACCGTCCGGGTCGTGCGCGACATCTTCAACGAGGACTTCTCCAAGGTCATCGTGAGCGGTGACGACGCGTGGGACACCGTCCACGGGTACGTCTCACACGTCGCGCCGGATCTGTCCGGCCGGCTGTCGAAGTGGACGCCCGAGGTCGACGTCTTCGCCACCTACCGGATCGACGAGCAGCTCGCCAAGGCGCTCGACCGCAAGGTCTGGCTGCCCAGCGGCGGTTCGCTGGTCATCGACCGGACCGAGGCGATGGTCGTCATCGACGTCAACACCGGCAAGTTCACCGGCCAGGGCGGCAACCTGGAGGAGACGGTCACCAGGAACAACCTGGAGGCGGCCGAGGAGATCGTGCGCCAGCTGCGGCTGCGCGACCTCGGCGGCATCATCGTGATCGACTTCATCGACATGGTCCTGGAGTCCAACCGCGACCTGGTGCTGCGCCGCCTGCTGGAGTGCCTGGGCCGCGACCGTACGAAGCACCAGGTGGCCGAGGTGACCTCGCTGGGCCTGGTACAGATGACGCGCAAGCGCGTCGGCCAGGGCCTGCTGGAGTCCTTCTCCGAGACCTGTGTCCACTGCAACGGCCGCGGTGTCATCGTGCACATGGAGCAGCCGACGGTCGCCGCCGGCGGTGGCGGCAAGCGCAAGAAGCGCGGCAGGGGCGCCGACGTGCACGAGCATGTGCACGAGACCGCGGCCGTGGCCGTGGAGACCGGCGAGGCCGTCGAGCCCGAGGTGGAGACCGCTGTCGAGGTGGCCGCCGAGGTCGCCGAGCCGGTCGCCCTCCCGGCGCCCGAGTTCGCGCCCGACGAGGAGCTGTACAGCAGCGTCGCCGAGGCGGAGGCGGCGGCCACCCGTGGCCGTACGCGGCGCCGGGCGAGCCGCCGGGCCTCGGCTCCGGCGGGCGCCCCGAAGGCGGAGGCTCGCCGCGCGGAGGCCCCGAAGACCGAGGCCGCCGTGGCGCCGACCGCGCAGGAGGTCACCGCCGAGGAGGCGGCGCGCCCGGTGCGTCCGGAGCCGGCCGCCGAGGCGCTGGCCGAGCCCGCGGCCGTCGAGGACCAGATGGTTCCGGCGCCGCAGGCCGAGGCCGAGGTTGCCGAGGAGGCCGCGCCCAAGGGCCGTACCCGCCGTCGGGCGACCCGGAAGGTGTCCGCACCGGCCGGTTCCCCCGTGGGTACGGAGGCTGCCGTGGTGACGGTCGCCGAGGCTCCGGCCGCTCCCGCGGCCGAGGCCGCCGAGGAAGCCCCGGCCGCTGCCGAACAGGCTCCTGCCGAGGCACCGGCCGCCGAGAGCGCCGCTCAGGCCCGTCCGCGCCGCCGTGCCGTGCGCAAGGCCACCGCGCCGACCGCGTCGGAGGAGGCGGCCGTGGTGGTCGTCCCGTCGGCCGCCGTGGAGGTCTCCGCCGAGGCCCCCGCTCCCGTGGAGGCGGCGGAGGCCGCCGAGGAGGCCGCGCCGGCCAAGAAGACCGCCCGCAAGGCGGCCAAGAAGGCCACGGCGAAGAAGGCCGCGGTCAAGAAGACGGCGGCCAAGAAGACGGCCGCGAAGAAGACGGTGGCCAAGAAGACGACGGCCAAGAAGGCGGCCGCGAAGTCGACGGCGAAGAAGTCCGCGTCCGCGGCGGCCCAGCAGACGGCCTCGTCCGTCTCGGCCTCCGCCGACGACAACTGATCTGCCGTCGTCCCGGGTGTGGTCCTGTCCAGCGCGGACAGGGCCACACCCGTTTTTCCAGCGACGACGAGTTCGTCCTGCGTGGCGTCCAGTTTGACCCTCACGGCCGTGCCCCGTAACCTTGACCGTCGGCGTGTCCACTGAACACGCCACATCCCCGTAAACCTCTTCCTCCCGGGCACACGGTTGGCCGGGAGAGGTTGTCCGTGGTGTTCCTGGGCGACTGGCCTGCGGGG
The DNA here is from genome assembly GCF_053596375.1 of Streptomyces sp. NPDC001709. Taxonomy (NCBI): domain Bacteria; kingdom Bacillati; phylum Actinomycetota; class Actinomycetes; order Kitasatosporales; family Streptomycetaceae; genus Streptomyces; species Streptomyces sp. NPDC001709. Next base: position 120,989 of record NZ_JBSFGB010000027.1, read on the forward strand.
GTGCCGTTTCTTCGAGCGAAAGAGAGATCCGCGTGTACGCCATCGTGCGCAGCGGTGGTCGCCAGCACAAGGTTGCTGTCGGCGACATCGTTGAGGTTGACAAGATTTCCACCGCCAAGGTTGGCGACACGGTCGAGCTCTCGACCCTGCTCGTTGTCGACGGCGACGCTGTGACCAGCGACCCGTGGGTGCTGGCCGGCATCAAGGTCCAGGCCGAGGTCGTGGACCACCACAAGGGCCAGAAGATCGACATTCTGCGCTACAAGAACAAGACCGGCTACCGCCGTCGGCAGGGCCACCGCCAGCAGTACACGGCGATCAAGGTCACGTCGATCCCCACGGCTGCGAAGTAAGGGACTGAGGAGACATGGCACACAAGAAGGGCGCATCGTCCACCCGGAACGGTCGCGACTCCAACGCCCAGCGGCTCGGCGTGAAGCGCTTCGGCGGTCAGGTCGTCAACGCGGGTGAGATCCTGGTCCGCCAGCGCGGTACCCACTTCCACCCCGGCGCCGGTGTCGGCCGTGGCGGCGACGACACGCTGTTCGCCCTGCAGGCCGGTGCGGTGGAGTTCGGTACCCACCGCGGCCGCAAGGTCGTGAACATCGTTCCGGTCGCCTGAATCGCCTGATTCAGCGCCGAACGCTTTCGCGAGGCGGACCTCACTTCCCGGTCGGGAAGGCGGGTCCGCCTTTCGCGTGTTGACATTGGTAATACCCGTGAGTTTCTGGAGGCACTGAACCATGACCACCTTCGTGGACCGCGTCGAACTGCATGTCGCCGCGGGTAACGGAGGTCACGGCTGTGCCTCCGTCCACCGCGAGAAGTTCAAGCCGCTCGGCGGCCCGGACGGCGGCAACGGCGGGCGGGGCGGTGACATCATCCTCACCGTCGACCAGTCCGTCACGACGCTGCTCGACTACCACCACTCCCCGCACCGCAAGGCCACCAACGGCAAGCCGGGCGAGGGTGGCAACCGCTCCGGCAAGGACGGCCAGGACCTGGTCCTGCCGGTGCCGGACGGCACGGTCGTACTGGACAAGGCGGGCAACGTACTCGCCGACCTCGTCGGCCACGGGACCTCGTACATCGCCGCACAGGGCGGCCGCGGCGGCCTCGGCAACGCGGCGCTGGCCTCCGCCCGCCGCAAGGCGCCCGGCTTCGCACTGCTCGGCGAGCCCGGTGACCTGCGGGACGTCGTCCTGGAGCTGAAGACCGTCGCCGACGTGGCGCTCGTCGGCTACCCGAGCGCCGGCAAGTCCTCGCTGATCTCCGTGCTCAGCGCGGCCAAGCCGAAGATCGCCGACTACCCGTTCACCACCCTCGTGCCCAACCTGGGTGTGGTGACGGCCGGTTCGACCGTCTACACCATCGCCGACGTGCCGGGTCTGATCCCGGGCGCCAGCCAGGGCAAGGGCCTGGGCCTGGAGTTCCTGCGGCACGTGGAACGGTGCAGCGTGCTGGTGCACGTGCTGGACACCGCGACCCTGGAGTCCGAGCGCGACCCGGTCTCCGACCTCGACGTCATCGAGGAGGAGCTGCGGCAGTACGGCGGCCTGGACAACCGGCCCCGGATCGTCGTCCTGAACAAGGTCGACGTGCCGGACGGCAAGGACCTCGCCGAGATGGTCCGCCCCGACCTCGAGGCCCGCGGCTACCGCGTCTACGAGGTGTCGGCCGTCGCCCACATCGGGCTGCGCGAGCTGTCCTTCGCGCTCGGTGAGCTGGTCGCCACGGCGCGCGCGGCGAAGCCCAAGGAGGAGTCGACGCGGATCGTCATCCGGCCCAAGGCCGTGGACGACGCCGGCTTCACCGTCACCCGCGAGGAGGTCGGTGGCGAGCCGCTGTTCCGGGTCCGCGGCGAGAAGCCGGAGCGCTGGATCCGCCAGACCGACTTCAACAACGACGAGGCCGTGGGCTACCTCGCCGACCGGCTCAACCGCCTCGGCGTGGAGCAGGAGCTGATGAAGGCGGGCGCCCGGTCGGGCGACGGTGTCGCCATCGGTCCCGAGGAGAACGCGGTCGTCTTCGACTGGGAACCGTCGGTCATGGCCGGTGCGGAGATGCTGGGCCGCCGCGGCGAGGACCACCGCTTCGACGCGCAGCGGCCTGCCGCGCAGCGCCGACGGGACAAGCAGGCGGAGCGGGACGAGTCGCTGCGGGAGTACGACGAGTTCGATCCGTTCGAGTAGGTCCGCGATACGACGAGAGGGCGGCCGGAGGTTCTCCTCCGGCCGCCCTCTCGCGTTCTCCGCCGACGCCGACGTCGTACGTCAGTTGCCGCCGTCCGTCAGCTCCTCGGCTACGTAACTGCGAAGCCAGGTCCGGAAGTCCGGGCCCAGGTCTTCACGTTCGCACGCGAGTCTGACAATGGCACGCAGATAGTCGCCACGGTCGCCGGTGTCATAGCGGCGGCCCTCGAAGACGACGCCGTGCACCGGCCCGCCGGCCTTCTCGTCCGCCGCGAGCTGCTGCAGGGCGTCGGTGAGCTGGATCTCGCCACCCCGGCCCGGCTCGGTCTTGCGCAGTATGTCGAAGATCCGCGGGTCGAGGACGTACCGCCCGATGACCGCGTAGGCCGACGGCGCGTCCGCCGGGTCCGGCTTCTCGACCAGTCCGGTCACCCGTACCACGTCACCCGCGTCGGTGCCCTCCACGGCAGCGCAGCCGTAGAGGTGGATCTGCTCGGGCGCGACCTCCATGAGGGCGATCACGCTGCCGCCGTGCTGCTCCTGGACCTCGATCATGCGCTTCAGGAGCGGATCACGCGGGTCGATCAGGTCGTCGCCCAGCAGCACCGCGAACGGCTCGTGGCCCACGTGCGGGGCCGCGCACAGCACGGCGTGGCCGAGGCCCCTGGGGTCGCCCTGGCGCACGTAGTGCATGGTCGCCAGGTCGCTGGACTCCCGCACCTTCGCGAGCCGTTCGGCGTCGCGCTTCTTCTCGAGCGCCGACTCCAGCTCGTAGTTGCGGTCGAAATGGTCCTCGAGAGGACGCTTGTTGCGCCCGGTGATCATGAGGACGTCGTCGAGCCCCGCCGACACGGCCTCCTCGACCACGTACTGGATCGCCGGCTTGTCGACAACCGGCAGCATCTCCTTGGGAGTGGCCTTCGTGGCCGGCAGGAACCGGGTGCCGAGGCCCGCCGCCGGGATGACGGCCTTGGAAATGGCAGGGCGGGAAACCATGTGGTGCTCGTCTCTCTCGTTCTGCATGTCAGGCGCCGATGAGGCCACGCTCACCGCTCGGCTGCCGCGGGATGTGCGCCATGGCGATGGCGGCCGGCGCGGGCGCCGGAGTCCGCTCGGCCAGGGGCAGCACCGCGGGGGTGGGCTCCTCGCCGAGGAACAGGCGGCGTACCACGCGCTCCGCCGCGTTCCCGTCGTCGAACTGCACGAACCGCTCCCGGAACGCGGCCCGCAACTCGGCGGCCTTGTCGCTCTTCCAGGCGCCGGAACGGAAGACCGAGATCAGCTCGTCCTCCGAGGTGGCGGTCGCGCCGGGAGTCTCGCCCGGCTCGCCGGAGAGGACGTCGAAGTAGACACCGCGGGCCTTGCGGTAGACCTCCCAGTCGTCCGCGTAGCTGATGATCGGGCGGTCGAGGCACGCGTAGTCGAACATGATGGAGGAGTAGTCGGTGATCAGCGCGTCGGCGGCCAGGCAGAGGTCCTCCACCACCGGGTACTTCGACACGTCCTTGATCAGCCCGCGCTCCTGCAGGGCCTCAAGCCGGGGGTCGGCACCGTAGAAGTAGTGGGTGCGCACCAGGACGACGTAGTCGGGCCCGAGCTCGCTGCAGAAGCGCTCCAGGTCGATGCGGGGCACGTAGCCCTTCTGGTAGTCGCGCACGGTCGGGCAGTAGAGGATGGCGGTCTTGCCCTCCTCGATGCCGAGCTCACGGCGAATCCGCAGGACGTCGTCGGCGGTGGCCCGGAAGTACACGTCGTTGCGCGGGTATCCGTACTCGACCGCCTCGAACGCGCAGGGGTACACCCGCTCCCAGATCTCCGTGGAGTGCTGGTTGGAGGTGAGGCTGAGGTCCCACTTGTCGGCCCGCTCCAGCATCTTGACGAAGCTCATGTTCTTGGCGGCCGCGGGGTACTTCTGCTGGTCGATGCCCATCTGCTTCAGCGGGGTGCCGTGGTGGGTCTGCAGGTGGACCTGTTCCGGGCGCTTCACGAAGTTGTTCGGGAAGTTGACGTTGTTGATGAGGTACTTGGCCCGGGCCATGACCTCCCAGTAGCGCGGCGAGTTGGCGACCACGTAGTCGATTCCCTCGGGAACGCTGTCCACCGCGTCCTTCTTGACGATCCAGACGCCGTGGACGTTCGGGGCCAGCTCCTTCGCCTTGTGGTACACGGCGGCCGGGTTGCAGGCCACGCCGCGGTTCCAGTAGGCCGCGTAGACCGCGAGATTCTCGTCGACGGGGCGACGCAGGTGCAGCCGGTACAGCCGGTCGTAGGCGGTCTTGCCGAGCTTGGTCTTGACCTTGGCGACCCGCTTGATCATCTGGCCGCGGGTGTTGCTGGCGGCCATCACCGCCGCGTACGCCGTGTAGGACCCGCGCTCCAGCAGCTGGAACCTGGTGCCCTGCGAGCCCTCCGGCAGGACGAAGCCCTTGGGCTTGAAACGCTTGTACTGGGCGGCCGACAGCTTGAAGAACTCCGCCCGGTCCTTGGGGACGATGCGGTCCTCACGGGCCATGGTGAACAGGAAGTGGCTGGCGGCGCGCTCGAACAGCAGCGCACGCACCGGCTCCAGATGGGGACGCTCGTCGAGGAACTCGAAGAGCCGGGCGTACTGCTCGAAGATGCCGAAGTGCTTGCGGCCGGGCGTACGCATGGAGTTGCCCTGGCGGCGCTGGCGGTACTCGACGCAGACGTGGTCGGTGGCGGCGATGCGCTCCGCGGTCAGCATGGTCTTGTAGACCATGAGGGCGTCTTCGTAGATGCCGTCGGTGAAGGTGAAGTTGTGCTCGTCGACGTAGAACTCACGGCGGTAGGCGCGGTTCCAGACCACGGCGAACATGGTGAGGAACTCGGGCCGTTCCAGGGCCGTGAAGACGTCCGTGCCCGCACCGGCGAGCATCTCGCCGGCCGCGCTCGCCTGGACCCGGTTGTTCCAGTAGGTGCGGACGTGGTTGAGCAGCAGGATGTCCGGGTTGTCCGTGACCTCGAGGCGGTCGGCTATCGCCTGCAGCGCGCCCTCGGCGAGGGTGTCGTCGCTGTCGAGGAAGAGGATGTATTCCCCGCGCGCCTTCAGCGCACCGGCGTCCCGCGCCTTTCCGATGCCCCGGTTCTCCTCGAAGTGCACGGGTATGACGCGGTCGTCCAGGGCGGCGTACTCATCGAGAATCCGCCCGCAGGAGTCGGGGGAGTGGTCGTCGATGGCGACAATCTCCCAGTCCTGGAAGGACTGGGAGATTATGGAATCCAAGCATGCGCGCAGATACCCCTGAACTTTGTAAACTGGGACAACCACGCTTATTTTCGGCGAAGCGCTTCCGTTCGCGAGGGGCATGCTTGGGGCTCCTGGACTGTTCGGTCAGACACAACCGCATCCCGCCGCTGACCTGCGGTACGGGATGCGAGAAGGCACAAGGAGTGCAAGGTTAAGGTTGGTTTAAGCCTACCCTAACGGCACTCATGGGGTGTGCTTACCACAGCCCGTTCGTCGCTGGTCAGCCGGGGTGTGGCAATACTCACCCGGGTAACCGCGCCCGCGGTCGGACCAGGACGTCCTTGTAATGGATGCTCGCTCTCTCGCTCTGGTCGGTGTCCGAGGTGTACGAGGCGGAGCCGCTGCATAGCCGCACTGCCTGCGGGTCGGCGGGGCCGGGGACCTGGCTGGCCATGCCCTCGGGCTGCTCCACGACGGAGCCGGTACACCGCCCACGCGGCAGCGGACCGCCGTTGGCGAATTCGAACCGAGCCGGCCGGTCGCCCCCACCGGTATAGGTGCCGTCGGAATTCGCGGTGCGGACGTTGTGTGATCCGCGCAGATATATCGTGCCGAGAATGTGCCCGGATGTGTCCAGCCGGGTCAGGGCGGGATCGCCGTTTGCCTCACCGTCGGCGCCGGAGTAGGTCTGCGTCTCTCCCGGGAGTTGGAGCCCGCCGTCGACCAGCTGCGCGGTGAAGCTGTGCCCGCGGGTGTTGTCGAAGGCGAATTCCTGGGCCGCGCGACGGGAGCGCGCGACGGCCTGGGTCGCACCGATGGCGACGAGCGGAACGGCCGCCGCGCCGACGACGGCACCCCCGGCGCGCAGAAAGCGTCTGCGGTCGAGCGTGGTGACGGAAGCCCCTGGAATGGAACTCAAACGACTGCGGGGTATGGGCTCCGGTGTCGATGGTGCGGTCGGCCCGGTCCGCGGCGGCAAGCGGGAATCGTGTCCTTCGCCGGTCTCGGCCCGTCCGTCTACGACCTCGCCCCCCTCTGACCGCCGGTCCGCCCAATGGACCGCCGAGCACGCTCCGTGCACATCGCGTAGATTGCAACGGTCACGTCCGACGGGACGTGGGCGCGAGGGCGGAGGGAAGCACGTGTCAGCGGCAAGGCATCAGGTCGCCAGGGCCCGCAGGATCGTCGTCAAGGTCGGCTCCTCCTCGCTGACCACCGCCGTCGGCGGCCTCGACGCCGACCGCGTCGACGCGCTCGTCGACGTCCTCGCCAAGAGCCGCAGCGGCGGCGAGAAGGAGATCGTCCTCGTCTCCTCCGGTGCCATCGCCGCCGGCCTGGCCCCCCTCGGCCTGCGCCGCCGTCCCAAGGACCTCGCCCGCCAGCAGGCCGCCGCCAGCGTCGGCCAGGGGCTGCTCGTCGCCCGCTACACCGCCTCCTTCGCCCGCTACGGCGTCCGCGTCGGCCAAGTCCTGCTCACCTCCGACGACATGAGCCGCCGCGCCCACCACCGCAACGCCTCCCGCACCCTCGACAAGCTCCTCGCGATGGGTGCCCTCCCGATCGTCAACGAGAACGACACCGTCGCCACCGACGAGATCCGCTTCGGCGACAACGACCGCCTCGCCGCCCTCGTCGCCCACCTCGTCCACGCCGACCTCCTCGTCCTCCTCTCCGACATCGACGGCGTCTACGACGGCGACCCCAGCAAGCCCGGCACCTCGCGGATAGCGGAAGTGAAGGGTCCCGAGGACCTCGCGGGCGTCGAGATCGGCAGCGCGGGCAAGGCCGGCGTCGGTACCGGCGGGATGGTCACCAAGGTCGAGGCCGCCCGGATCGCGGCCGCGGCCGGCGTTCCCGTGGTACTCACCAGCGCCGTGCACGCGGCGGAAGCCCTGAGCGGCGGCGACACCGGCACCTACTTCCACCCCACCGGCAAACGCTCCGCCGACCGGCTCCTGTGGCTCCAGCACGCCTCCACCCCGCAGGGTGCGCTGACCCTGGACGACGGGGCGGTGGACGCCGTCGTGAAGCGGCGCAAGTCGCTCCTGCCCGCCGGAATCGCCGCAGTGGAGGGCGAGTTCAGCGCCGGCGACCCCGTCGAACTGCGGGACACGACGGGCCGCGCGGTGGCCCGGGGGCTCGTCAACTTCGACGCCAAGGAGATCCCGCGGCTGATCGGGCGTTCGACCCGCGAGCTGGCCCGCGAGCTGGGCCCGGCGTACGAACGCGAGGTCGTACACAGGGACGACCTGGTGCTGCTGCACCCGTAAAACGGGACATTACGACAGCCCCCGGTGGGGGACGTTCCGTAAAACCGCCCCACGGAGCCATACGGGCTGCTCAACTTTGACTCAGAGACGTTCCCGAGCGCTGGGTGAAGGAGGCCGTCGTGAGACGAGTGCGCCCTGGGGTGGCAACCCGCGGTGCCCTGACGAGCATCGCGGCCGGGGACGCCTACGAGGAGCCCAAGGATCTGCCCCGGCTGTGGCACGTCACCCTCAGCGTCTCCGGGGAGCAGGTCCCGCTGCCGGAGCTGCGGCGGGCCCTGGAACAGCTGGCCCACGACCACCCCTTCCTTTTGACCAGCAGATACGCGCCCGACCACGCCGAGATCCGGTACTGGGAAGAGGCCCGCGACCTGCACGACGCGGCCGCCGTGGCCCTGCGCCTGTGGGGCGAGCACCGGCAGAGCGCCGGACTGCCGGCCTGGGAGATCGTCGGACTGGAGGTCATCGACCGAGAGACCTACCACCACCGCATCGCCGAGGGGTACGGACCGGCGCCGGCGACACCGGTGGGGGTCCACCCCTTTTGAGTGGTCCTGGGGGCTTGTCTCGGGGTTTGGGATGAGGGGTGCATGACCCGTGCCGCGCACTACCCTTCCCTCATGACCACGCTCTCGCCGTACGACTCCATGTCCCCGGTCACCCAGGCCGCCTACCGGGCCAAGGCCGCCGCCGCCGACCTCGCGCCGCTCCCGCGCGCCGAGAAGGACGACGCGCTGCTCGCCATCGCCGACGCCCTGGAGGTCCGGACCGCGGAGATCGTCGAGGCCAACGCCAAGGACGTGGCCAAGGCCCGGGAGAACGGCACCAGCGAGGCCATCGTCGACCGGCTCACCCTGACCCCCGAGCGGGTCCGCGCCATCGCCTCGGACGTCCGCGACGTGGCGAAGCTGCCCGACCCGGTCGGCGAGGTCGTCCGCGGCTCCACCCTCCCCAACGGCATCGACCTGCGCCAGGTCCGCGTCCCGCTCGGCGTCGTCGGCATCATCTACGAGGCCCGCCCGAACGTGACGGTCGACGCCGCCGCCCTCTGCCTGAAGTCCGGCAACGCCGTCCTGCTGCGCGGCTCCGCCTCCGCGTACGAGTCGAACGCCGCCCTCGTCCGGGTCATCCGGGACGCGGTGGGCGGCGCGGGGCTGCCCGCCGACGCCGTCCAGCTGGTGCCCGGCGAGAGCCGCGAGTCCGTGCGCGAGCTGATGCGGGCCCGCGGGCTCGTCGACGTGCTGATCCCGCGCGGCGGCGCCTCCCTGATCCAGACCGTGGTCACCGAGTCCACCGTCCCCGTCATCGAGACCGGCACCGGCAACTGCCACGTCTACGTCGACGCGGCGGCCGACATCGACATGGCGATCGACATCCTGATCAACTCCAAGGCCCAGCGGGTCAGCGTCTGCAACGCCGCCGAGACCCTCCTCGTCCACCAGGACATCGCCCCCGAGTTCCTGCCGCGCGCCCTGGACGCCCTCGCCGAGGCCGGCGTCACCGTGCACGCCGACGAGCGCGTGCTGGCCTACGCCAAGGACTCCAAGGCGACCGTCGTGGAGGCCGTGGCCGAGGACTGGGAGACCGAGTACCTCTCGTACGACATCGCCGCCGCGGTCGTCGACTCCCTCGACAAGGCCGTCGAGCACATCCGGCTGTGGACCTCCGGCCACACCGAGGCGATCGTCACCACCTCCCAGCAGGCCGCCCGCCGCTTCACCCAGCTGGTCGACTCCACCACCGTCGCCGTGAACGCCTCCACCCGCTTCACCGACGGCGGCCAGTTCGGCTTCGGCGCCGAGATCGGCATCTCCACCCAGAAGCTGCACGCCCGCGGTCCCATGGGCCTGCCGGAGCTGACCAGCACGAAGTACATCGTCACCGGCGACGGCCACGTACGCCCCTGAGATCGCCCGTTCGGCCGTACCGCCCGCCGACCGGCGACTACGACCGAAAGGCGTCTCACCAGTCAGACGAATTTCCATACCGTCTGCCCAAATTGACCCCCCAGGTCTACTCTGGATCCGTGCCGGAGGACGTGGGGGGCACGCCGTTCCCTGACGGCTGGGAGCCCGACGACGACCACGACCACGGGGTGTCGGACGAAGAGTTCGCCTCCGTGGTCTTCGACGAGGCCTTCGTACAGGCGGCCACGGTCCATGAGCCGACCGCCGTCGAACGCCTCCTGGCCGCCGCGCAGGCCAGAGCCGAGGCCTCCGAGGCAGAGGCCCGCCGCGCCCACGCCCGAGGCGAGCGCTACGACGACAAGTACGCCCCCGAGGGGACCGATCTCGGCCAAGATCGAGACGACGACGAGCTGGAGGACACCTATGTCCTCGGCGACCGCCACTTCGGCGGATACGGCAAGCAGGTCCGCTGGCACCGGCCCGTGGCCTGGCTCCTCGCCGTTGTGATGGGCATCGGCATGGTCGCCCTGGCCTTCGCCGCCGTCTACCGGGGCGGCTCGGCCGGCACCCGCGACGGGGTCCCCACACACGCCCCGACCGGCCTGGAACAGGGCAGCGCCGCCGCGCCCTCCGCCTCCGCCGAGTTCTCCCGGCCGGCGGCCTCGGCCACTCCGCGCTCCCCCTGAACACCCGCGCCCACTCTTGGTGAGCACCTGTCAGAAGTTGTCGTGTAGCAGGGCGTTTACCTGAGGCCCACGAGACCTACTCTGAAAGTATGGGCGGGCCTGGAGACCCACCGGAGGGCACACCCGAGGGCGGCCCCGGAGGTGGAGAGGACGAGTACCGATCCGTCGTGTTCGACGAGTCGTTCGTCCGTGCTGCCCGCCTGCAGGAGTACTCCGCCGAGGAGCGAATGGCCGACCACACGCCCGCCGTACGCCGCCGCCCGCCCCTGCACCGCGGACTCACCCGGCAGGCCCTGATCCTCGTCCTGCTGATCGCCGTCGCCTTCGGCACCGCGATCTACATGGGCGTCCGCCACCCCTACAGCTCCCCGGAGGCCCGGCGCCCCGTCGAGCCCCTGCGGATGACGGTGATCCCGCTCGCCCCGACGGACAAGGTGCCCGGCGCCACCGACGCCGAGAACCTGTACGCGCACAGCCCCGCCGCCCAGTTCGAGGTCGGCGCCGAGGGCATACCACTGCCGGCCTCCCGCAACACCGCCCACTTCTCCGACAGCCAGGTGGTGACCGCGCTGACCACCGCCAAGGACTACATCGTCCGCTCCTCGCTCTACCCCGAGGTGCTGACCGGCCGCCAGGTCCGCCCCGCCCGGTCCCTCCTCGACGCCGACCAGTTCGACCAGTTCGACCAGAGCTTCGACCACCCGGCGGCGGACGGCCGGCACGCCCCCACCGGCTGGCTGGTCCGACTCGACCCCTCCCGAGCCCAGCTCGCCGACGACCGGATCCGCGTCCAGGGCGACCTGCGGGCCACCGAGGCCGACTCGGGCACGCTGGAGGTCACCGCCGACCACACCTTCGTCTACGCCCTGCGCCCCACCGGCTCCGCGGCGAACGCGCCGGCGTCCCTGTTCACGGTCCGCCGCGAGCTGACCTTCCGCTTCACCCGCGACGACCTGCGCACCCACCAGGTCCAGCTGGTCACGTCCTACGTCCAGGCGGGCCCCCTCGCCTGCGCCGAGGACTCCACCGCCTACCTCCGCCCCCTCCTGGCCGGCCAGACGGCCCACACCGGCGGCCCCGCGGGCACCAACCCCTACGAGACGGACAGCCCTACGGCCCTGTGCGGGACGCTGGCCGCTGGGGCTGAGCCGAAGGTCTGAGCGGGGCGGTTTCAGCGCTGGTCAGGTGGGGTGGGCTGCGCCGGGCGCCGGGGGTGTGAGGGTGCGGGCTTGTCCCGGGCGCCTGGGGGCGATCGCGTGGGCTGAGGAGGGTTCGGCACCGCCGGAATCCGCCGTCGTGGCCGAGCGCCGTGGCATCGGGGAAAGAGAAGCGGTGCCATTGCCAAGGGGAGGAAGCAGGGGCCCCTGAAGCAGGGGCCCCTACTCCTCGTCCCGCGGCGCGTCCGTCGGGCCCTCCTTCGCCGGAGGCGGGCTCTTGAATCCCTCGAAACCGCGGCGGACCCGGCCGCCCAGGTCGCCCGCACCGCCCGCGAGGTCCGTGACCAGCTTCATCAGCGGGTCCTTGGAGGTCTTCACATCGCTCGCGTAGCTGGCCGCCGACTCGCGGAAGGAGTCGCTGACCGAAGCGTCCCGGTCCCCGTCGCGCCGCGGATAGTGGCCGTCCATGATCCGCTGGAAGTCCCGGGACTCGGCCCACTTCTTCAGCTCGGCCGCCCGTACCGTGGTGAACGGGTGCGAGCGGGGCAGCACGTTCAGGATCTTGAGCACCGAGTCGCGCAGATCGCCCCCGGAGTCGTACTCCTCGGCCTGCTCCAGGAAGGCGTCCACGTTCATCTCGTGCAGATGGTTGCCGCCCGCGATCTTCATCAGGCCCCGCATCGAGGCCCTGAGGTCCTGCCCCACCAGCAGCCCCGCCCGGTCCGCGGACAGCTCCGACTTGCGGAACCACTCCCGCAGCGCGGTCACCAGCGCCATGACCGCGAGATTGCCCAGCGGGATCCAGGCCACCCGCAGCGCGAGGGTGGTCAGGAACAGCAGGATCGTGCGGTACACCGAGTGGCCGGACAGCGCGTGTCCCACCTCGTGCCCGACGACCGCCCGCATCTCCTCCTCGTCGAGGAGCTCCACGAGCCCCGTGGTGACGACGATGATCGGCTCGTCCAGGCCGATGCACATCGCGTTCGGCTGCGGGTCCTGCGTGACGTACATCGGCGGGACCTTCTCCAGGTCCAGGATGTAACAGGCGTCCAGCAGCATGTCGTGCAGGTGCTGGAACTGCCGCTCGGAGACGCGCACCGAGTCGGACAGGAACAGCAGCCTCAGGCTCCGCTCGGGCAGCAGCCCGCTGAGCGCCTTGAAGACGGTGTCGAATCCGCTCAGCTTACGCAGCGCGACCAGAGCCGAGCGGTCGGCCGGATGCTCGTAGGCACGCGAGGAGATCCCCGGGAAGCGCCTGCGCTGCCTGCTCGGTACGCGCTCGTGCCCCGTCTGCTGCTGGCCGTCGTCGGACATGTCTTCCCCCATGTGCGTGTGAGTGCCCACTGTGCCCCCGAGGCGGAGCCCAGCCTAGGCGGAGATACCGTGGACGGGCAGTACAGCCGAAGGAGTCCCGTCATGGAGCACCGTCCCGCAGCCGCCTGGCTGACCGAGGCCGCCACGAGCGCCGTCCAGCAGCACGGGTCGGGCAATCTGCTCCGTGTCATCCTGATCGTGATGTTCCTGGGCTGTGCACTGACCGCCTGGTTCCTGCTGCGCGGCTACAAGCGGAAAGACGACTGACGGCCCGCGAAGGTTCCGGCGCTCGTCCCCAACGGCGGAGTCGGCGTGATCGCCGCGAAGCCGCCCGCTTACGATGAGCCGATATCTTTATCCCGCCCACACGCGATAGGTCCTGCCGAAGATGAGCCTTCACAGCGCCGCAGCCCCGTTGGTCACCCTCGCCGAAGCCGAGGGCGGTCACCACAACAGCCTCAACCCGGCGATCACCGGCGGCAGCGCCCTGGTCATCCTGCTGCTCCTGCTGTGGATCACCACCCGCTTCAACCGCGACCGCTGAGCGGGACCCCCGTCCCCGGCCGGACGTCAGAGGCCGGGCCGGTAGGGTCTGCACGCATGGGAGAGCAGGACATGCCTACCGGTCCGGCGCACGAGACGGGCGACGACACGGTGAAGCACCCGCAGTACCGGCAGCACCAGCCGGGCCACGGCCCCACCCACACGGGCAAGCGACGCCTCGGTGTCATGGGCGGAACGTTCGACCCGATCCACCACGGGCACCTCGTGGCGGCCAGCGAGGTCGCCGCGCAGTTCCAGCTGGACGAGGTGGTGTTCGTGCCCACCGGCCAGCCCTGGCAGAAGTCCCACCGCAAGGTCTCCCCGGCCGAGGACCGCTATCTGATGACGGTCATCGCCACCGCCGAGAACCCGCAGTTCTCCGTCAGCCGCATCGACATCGACCGCGGCGGCCCCACCTACACCGTGGACACCCTGCGCGACCTGCGCGCCCTCAATCCCGACACCGACCTGTTCTTCATCACCGGCGCCGACGCCCTTGCCCAGCTGCTGACCTGGCGAGACAGCGAGGAACTGTTCTCCCTCGCCCACTTCATCGGCGTCACCCGGCCCGGCCACCACCTGACCAACCCGGGCCTCCCGGAGGGCGGCGTCTCGCTCGTCGAGGTCCCGGCGCTCGCGATCTCCTCCACCGACTGCCGCGCCAGAGTCGCCAAGGGAGATCCCATCTGGTACATGGTGCCGGACGGAGTCGTGCGCTACATCGACAAGCGCGAGCTGTACCGCGGCGAGTGAGCCGAGAGGGGCACCGGTGAACGACCGATACGACGCGGGTGACGCCGGCTATGGCGTGGGCCCGTACGAACTCGTCGGCTACGACGAGTACGGCCAGCCCATGTACCGCCAGGTCGCGGCACAGCAGGCACCGCAGGCTCAGCAGGCGACCTACGATCCGTACGCCCAGCAGCAGGGCTACGGCTACGACCCGTACGCCACCGGCCAGCAGCCGCCGGTGCCCTCCTACGACACCGGCCGGCAGCCGCCCGCGTACGACCCCTACGGCTCCCAGGCCCCGTACGACCCCTACGGCACCGGAACCCAGCACCCCACCGGCTACGACCCCTACGGGCAGGCCGCGAACAGCGGGCAGCAGCCCCGGGTCACCGAGCAGACGGCGTACATCCCGCATCAGGCCGGCCCGGCGGAGGACCAGCACGCCCCGGCCCGCCCCGCGGAGTCACGCGACGAGGGCGAACGGGAGTACCACACCGAGCAGTTCGCGTTCGTCGAGGAGCCGGACGGCGACTCCGAGGACGTCATCGACTGGCTGAAGTTCACCGAGAACCGCACCGAGCGCCGCGAGGAGGCCCGCCGCCGCGCCCGCAGCCGGATCATCGCCCTCCTCGTCGTCCTCGCCCTCGTCGCCGCCGGCGGCGTCGGCTACCTCTGGTACGCCGGAAAGCTGCCCGGCCTGAGCTCCGCCGGCTCCAAGCCCGGCGCGGCCACGTCGGCCGGTGCCCAGAAACGCGACGTGATCGTCGTCCACCTGCACAACACCGCCAAGGGCGGCACCTCCACGGCGCTGCTGGTCGACAACACCACCACCAAGCAGGGCAGCACCGTGCTGCTGCCCAACTCCCTCGCCCTGAGCGGCGACGACGGCTCCACCACGACCCTCGCCAAGTCGGTGGACGACGACGGCAGCTCCGGCACCCGTGACCAGCTCGACACCGTCCTCGGCACCAACATCCAGGGCACCTGGCGCCTCGACACCCCCTACCTTCAGAACCTCGTCGACCTGGTCGGCAACATCGACATCGACACCAACGCCGACGTGCCCGGCCCGGAGGCCAAGAAGAAGGGCGCCGAGCCCATCGTCCACAAGGGCAGCGACCAGACGCTCAGCGGCAAGATGGCCGTCGCCTACGCCACCTACCGTGCTGTCGGGGAGTCCCAGAACGCACAACTGGAGCGGTTCGGCCAGGTCATGCAGGGCGTGCTGCGCAAGCTGGCCTCCGACCCGTCGTCGGCCACGACGACCGTGCAGACCCTTGCGCAGATCCTCGACCCGCCGCTCACGGACAAGGATCTCGGTGCCTTCCTCGCCAAGCTCGCCGACCTCGCCAAGAGCGGTGCCTACAAGACCGCCCTGCTGCCCGTGCAGGCCGACGGCACCCTGAGCGCGCAGACCAGTGACAGTGTGGTGAAGGACATCCTCGGCGGCACCGCCAAGAGCCCCGACGCCGGTTCCGCCGTCCGCGTCTCCGTCCAGAACGCCACCGGTGTGAAGGACGACACGGAGAAGGCCCGCGTGGTGCTGCTCAACGGCGGCTTCACCTTCCTGGAGGGCGGCACCGCCTCCGGCACCCAGGCCGGTTCGAAGGTGGTCTACTCGGACGCCTCCCACAAGTCGGACGCCACCGAGGTCGCCAAGACCCTCGGCCTGCCCGCCGGCTCCGTGGCCAAGGGAACCGTCTCCTCCGGCGCCGACGTCTCGGTCGTCCTCGGCCGGGACTACAAGCCCGCCACCTCGTGACCGGGTCCCGCGCACCCCACGCGCCGCTGTAATCACGTGGGGTGCGCCCGGCGGTCCGTGAGACCCTTGAGGTCCAGTGACCGCCGACCGAAAGCTTCGTAGTGACCGCCACCGACCGTTCTCTTGAGCTCATCACCACCGCCGCCCAGGCGGCGGCCGACAAGCTCGCCCACGACGTCATCGCCTACGACGTCAGCGATGTGCTGTCCATCACGGACGCCTTCCTGCTGGCTTCCGCGCCGAACGACCGCCAGGTAAAGGCCATCGTCGACGAGATCGAGGAGCGCCTCCTGAAGGAACTCGGCGCCAAGCCGGTGCGCCGCGAGGGCGACCGCGACTCCCGCTGGATCCTGCTCGACTACGTCGACATCGTCGTCCACGTCCAGCACAGCGAGGAGCGGGTGTTCTACGCCCTGGAGCGGCTGTGGAAGGACTGCCCCGAGCTGGAGCTGCCCGCCGACGCCAAGGCCACCCGCGGGAAGGCGGCGGAGCACGCCAGGCTGCAGGCCGCCGAGGCCGAGCAGGAGCCGGGCGGGGAGTGGTGATGAGCGCCACCGGCGAGGTCACCGACCACAAGGGCCGCGGCCGCCGCATCATCCTGTGGCGGCACGGCCAGACGGCCTGGAACGTCGAGCGCCGCTTCCAGGGCAGCACAGACGTCGCGCTGACCGAGACCGGCGTCGGGCAGGCCCGGCGTGCCGCCCGGCTGCTGGCCTCCCTGGGGCCCGACGCGATCATCTCCTCGGACCTGCAGCGGGCGGCGAACACAGCCACCGAGCTGGCCTCCCTCACCGGCCTCGACATCACCCGCGAGGAGGGCCTGCGCGAGACCTACGCGGGCGTCTGGCAGGGGCTGACGCACGAGGAGATCATCGCCCGCTACGCCGAGGAGTACGCCGCCTGGAAGCGCGGCGAGGCGGTCCGCCGCGGCGGCGGCGAACTGGAGACCGAGGTCGCCGACCGCGCCGCCCCCGTCGTACTGCGGCACGCCGAGAAGCTGCCCGAGGACGGCACCCTCGTCGTCGTCAGCCATGGCGGCACCATCCGCACCACCATCGGCCGGCTCCTCGGTCTGGAGGCCCGGTACTGGGAGAGCCTCGGCGGCCTGTCCAACTGCTGCTGGTCCGTGCTCGGTGAGGGTGCGCGCGGCTGGCGCCTGCTGGAGCACAACGCGGGCACCCTCCCGGAGCCCGTGCTCGGCGACGACGACTGAGCCCCGGAGACCCCCGGACCCCGGATTTCACTTTCTGGCAGGTCACAGGCTAAAGTTCTTCTTGTTCGCCCCGCCGAGCGGGGCGAGACACCATGCGGCTCCGCCGCGTGGAGCCAGGGGCTATAGCTCAGTTGGTAGAGCGCCTGCATGGCATGCAGGAGGTCAGGAGTTCAATTCTCCTTAGCTCCACTGATCGACACTCTGTTGAGTTGTCAAAGATCGGTGATGAAGGTCCCGTCCCCGTCAGGGGGCGGGATTTTCTGTGTTTCACGCGTTCCATCTGTGTTTCACGCGTTCCAGTGGCGGATGATCCTCTCTGCCTCCTCGTCCTCGTGTGTCGGTGGCCACAGGCGCTCCCGTCGCTCCCGAAGCAGCGCGACCTTCTCGCGCGACTGCTCGTCCTCCGGGGTGTAGACCACGATCCGGCAGTCGGGCATCCCGTCGATGGACAGCGACTGCGAGGTCATCCGCATCTCGCCCACCATCACGTGCCGGAACGTCTTCACCCGCGGCCCCGGAAGCACCACCTCACCGCTCGCCCACAGCTCCGCGAACCAGGGGCTCGCCGCGGACAGCGCGCGTATGTAGTTCTCCCAGGCCGGCTCGCCCACGTGTCTGCCGTACGCCGACCGCAGCGTCGCCACCATCAGTGGCAGCTCCCGCTCCCGCCGCACCACGGGGCAGGTGCCCTCCGGCACGGTGAACAGGGTCCACAGCACGTTCGGCAGGCCGATGCTGAGTGCCTCCGGCAGCACGAACAGGTCCCGGTAGGCCGCGTTGGTGGCCAGGACGTCGTAACGCGCGTTGTAGACCACTGCGAGCAGCGGGTCCAGGGCGTCGATGATGCCCTGGACCTCCGGGCCGACCCGGCGGGTCAGGGCCTCCCGGTCCGGTGCGAACGGCACTTCCGCCAGCCGGTACAGATGCTCCCGTTCCGGTGCGTCCAGCCGCAGCGTGCGGGCGACCGCGTCCAGGACCTGCGGTGACGCGTTGATCGGCCGGCCCTGCTCCAGCCACGTGTACCAGGTCACGCCCACGCCGGAGAGCTGGGCGACCTCCTCCCGGCGCAGCCCGGGCGTGCGCCGCCGCAGGCCCGGTGGCATCCCCACGTCGGCCGGTGTCACCCGCGCCCGCCTGGTGCGCAGGAAGGCGGCCAGCTCCGGCCTGCGGCGCTGAGCGCTCCTCGGCCGCGCCGTGTTCGCCGTCCGTGTCGTGTTCTCCGTGTTCGTCGTCATCGTCCAGCCCCCCGTCGTCCCCGTCTTCATCGTCGGCACCCGGCCCCGGCGCTGCCAGGTGCTGGCAGTACCAGCATCGCCGGGCACTCGGCACCCTTACCCGCCCGTCGTCAGGCTCGGCGCCATGACGACAACATCCCGAACCGGGCCGGGCACCGAGCCCGTTCCGAACCCTGCGACCAGTGAAGCACCCGCCACTGACAGTGACCCATCGGCCGCAGACGCCCCGCAATCACCCGTCACCGACAGTGAAGCACCCGGCACTGACAACCGGCCCCGGCTGCTGCTCGCGGTCCTGCTCACCGCCCTGTTCATGGCGGCCCTCGACGTCTTCATCGTGAACGTCGCCGCCCCGACCATCGGTTCCGAACTCCACGCCTCGGGCGCCGATCTCCAGCTGGTCATCGCCGGCTACGCCATCTCCTACTCCGTACTGCTGATCACCGGCGCCCGGCTCGGCGACCGGCTCGGCCACGGCCGGGTCCATCTCGCCGGCGTCGCCCTGTTCACCGCGGCCTCGCTCGCCTGCGGTCTGGCGCAGGGGGCGACCGAACTGATCGTCTTCCGGCTGGTCCAGGGCGCCGGTTCGGCGCTGGCCATCCCGCAGGTGCTCAGCCTGATCCAGCGCACCTTCACCGGCGAGGCCAGAGCCCGGGCACTGGGCGCCTATTCGGCGGTCCTCGCCGTCGGCGCGGCGGCCGGACAGATCGTGGGCGGGGTCCTGGTCAGCGCCGATCTGTTCGGCACCGGCTGGCGGCCGGTGTTCCTGGTCAACGTGCCGGTCGGTGCCCTGCTGCTCGTTCTGGGCCGCAGGATCCTCCCGCTGGGCGGCGCGAGCGGGACGGAGCGGGCGCGCCCGCTCGACCTGCCCGGACTGGTGCTGCTGGGGGCGGCCGTGTCGCTGCTGACGGTGCCGCTGGTGCTCGGGCAGGAGGAGGACTGGCCCGCGTGGTCCTGGCTGTCGCTGGCCGGAGCCGCCGTGCTGTTCGTGCTGTTCTGCGGGTACGAGTCCCGGCTGGCCCGGCGCGGCGGCGCCCCGCTGATCGCGCTCCGGGTGCTGCGCCACCCCGGGATCGGCCTGGCCGTCTTCCGCATCCTCGCCGTGATGTCGGTCAACGCCGGCTTCCTGTTCGCGCTGACCCTGCACGTCCAGGGCGGCCTCGGCTACAGCGCGCTGCGGGCCGGCCTGAGCTTCGCGCCGACCGCCGCCGTGTTCGGTGCCGTCAGCCTGACCTGGCGGAGGTGGCCCGCGGGCCTGCAGCAGGCACTGGCCCCGGCCGGCTTCGCGCTGACCGCGGTGTCCGTGGCCGCCGTGGGGCTGGCCTTCCATGGAGGCGGCGACGGGGGAGCGCTCCTGTACGCCGGATACGCGGGCGTGGGCGCCGGACTCGCGCTCGCCTTCAGTCCGACACTCACCGGCGCGCTCGCCACCGTGCGGCCCGAGGACGCGGCGGACGCCAGCGGCCTGCTGGCGACGGTCACCCAGCTCGGTCAGCTGATCGGCGTGGCGTCTTTCGGCACACTGTTCCTGAACCGGCTTGAGTCACTCGGGGTTCTGCGCTCGTATACCTCTGCGGAGGCGTTCTCGGTGTGTGCCTGGGCGCTGGCCGGAACGGCTGCGGCGGGCGCCGTGTCCGGACTGGTACTGAGGCGTCGCTGACCGTATTGCTCCGGCCGTGGCAGAATCAAACGGCCGGAAGGGGGCGCGGCCCGACGGGAGGGAGTAGCGATGCCTGCGAGCATCCTTGAGGAGGTCGGCCACCTCCTCGGTGCGGCGTTGATACGGGACACGACCACCCGGCTGAGCTGCCCTTCCTGCGGTTCCGCGCATGTCGCCCAAGTCCTCGGCGACAACGGCGGGATCTCCTACGTGTGCACGGCCTGCGGCCACAGCTGGAGCTGATCGATGGGTGCACACAGGCGAAAGTGCGACTGGTGTGGGAGCGGTACACCGATCGTCCGCGACATGGAGCCGATCAATCCCGACTACCAGTACTGGTGCGAGGAATGCGCGCGGGCGCTGATCATAAAAGGCGACCCGATCGAGACGTACCGGGAATTGGAGGGGGAGCCGATCTACGGCCGCCTTCTCGAGGAGCACTGCACGCTCAAGCGGTTCTACTCCTTCGTCACGGCCTGAGTCCGGCCGCACCGCTGCTGCGCCCCGGCAACGATGTCGGGGCCAGGACGAGGAACAGGCATCCGCGCCTGCGCAGAGGACCGAAAGCGTCAAGTCCGGGACTCCCTGGTGCAGTTCGGGGCGCCCGGTTCCGTGCGGTACCCGCCACGGGGTGTACGAGGAGAAGACCGGCAGCGGCCGAGGGCCACGCTCCTGTGTCCGTGCGTCCACAGCGGCGGTGATCAGAACACCGCGAAGGGCCTGGTTGGCGGTGTCCTCAGCGCCGCCCCGGCGAACGCGACACTCGGCCCGCGCGCGTGACGCATGCCTGAACTTGACCGCCGCGGCCAGCCCCAGCCCCAGCCCCGCCCCGCCGAAAGCCGACATTAGTGTCCGTATCGACTCGAACCGGAAACCAATTTGGCGCTGCGTCCCCGGACCTGTAATGTTTACGTCGTCGCCAGGGGAACCGGGCGAAACAACAAAACAAGGGGCTATAGCTCAGTTGGTAGAGCGCCTGCATGGCATGCAGGAGGTCAGGAGTTCAATTCTCCTTAGCTCCACAGAAATCGAAGGCGGACCATCCGATGGATGGTCCGCCTTCGGCGTGTTGCGCAACGACGCGGACGCGGATGCGCGAAGGGGGGCGGGGGGGCCCCCCCGGGGGGCCCCCCCCCCAACCGGGGGGGAGG
>NZ_JBSFGB010000028.1:0-38555 GCF_053596375.1 Streptomyces sp. NPDC001709
GGTGAAGATCCAGCAGCTGGAAGACCTGTCGCGGATGCAGCGCCGGTTCGTGTCGGACGTCTCGCATGAGCTGCGCACTCCGCTCACGACCGTCCACGCCGGTCCGCGCCCGGACGGCGGCTGGCGGCTGCGCGCGGTCCTGTCCGCGCGGGCGGCCGACGCGGCACGGCCTGATGCGGCACGGCCTCATGCGGCACAGGGCGAGCGATGACCGTACGCGTGCTGGTGGTGGACGACCAGGAGATCGTGCGGACCGCGCTGCGGCTCGTCATCGACCGGCGCGAGGGTCTGTCGGTCGTCGGTGAGGCGGGCGACGGGGAGGAGGCCGTCGCGCGGGCCGTCGCGCTGCGTCCCGACGTGGTGCTGATGGACGTACGGATGCCGGGCACGACCGGTGTGGAGGCGACCCGGCGGATCGTGCGGGAGTGGCCGGGTCTGGGGCCGGTGCCGCGCGTGCTGGTACTGACCACGTTCGACCTGGACGAGTACGTGCACGCGGCCCTGCGTGCCGGGGCCGTCGGCTTCCTGCTGAAGAACAGCCGGCCCGAACAGCTCGCCGAGGCCCTCCGCGCTGCGGCCGACGGCGAGCCCGTCCTCGCCCCGACCGTCGCCCGGCGCCTCATCGACACCGTCACCGCACTGCCGCCCGCACTCGTGCCGACGGCGCCCCTGCCCGCAGCGGCCGACGACGTCGCGCTGACCGAGCGCGAGACCCAGGTCCTGGTGCTGGTCGCGCGTGGCCTGTCCAACGCCAGGATCGCGGCGGACCTGGGGCTGAGCGAGGCGACGGTGAAGAGCCGGGTCAACCGCATCCTGACCCGGCTGGGCCTGGAGAACCGGGTCCAGGCCGCCCTGTACGCCCACCGGGCCGGTCTCGCCTGACGCGGTCCGCACCCTTCGGTTCCCGTCCCTGTGACGCGCCTGTGACAGTCGACGGACACCACCATGACGTCCGGCAAGCAATCTGGAGCAACAAGGGCAAAACGCCCTAATCGGACAGACGCTTCGCCGAAGGACAGCACCATGAGCGCCACCCTCGTCACGCCGCACACCGAGGCCCCCGCCCCTGAGCTGGCTCCGCGCGAGCGGGAGACGCTCCGGCACATCGCCGCCGGTCGCACCTACCTCCAGACCGCCCGCCACATGGGACTGTCCACCCACACCGTGGATGCCTACCTGCGCCGCATCCGGGCCAAGCTCAACATCAGCAACACGGCCGAGATGACCCGCATGGCCATCGCCCTGGGCCTGTGATCGGAAGGACCCGCGCGGACGGCGCTGGACACCACCGGGCCCACGCGCCGACGGCGGCGCGTGGGCCCGTTCGCGGCGCGGGCGGTCAGCCGACGGTCAGGGAGAACGGTCCGGCCAGGACCGAGTAGCCGTCGTTGGCCAGGTAGTACACGTCGTACGTCCCCGCACCGCCCAGTTTGCCGGTCGGGAGGGTCAGGGCCCCGCTGGCGTTCGGGGCGTAGGACCAGGCGAGCGAGGACTGCTTGCCGGGAGTGACGCCCGCCGGATAGATGCCTATCCAGTTCTTGGCGCTCACCTGGGATGCCGACGGAACCGAGTAGCGGAAGGTGACGTTCCCGCCGCCCGCGACCGCGTTGAGGTCGCCGGTGAGTGTCGCGGTGGTCGCGGTGGACGGCGCGAACGCGGCGTTGAGCGGGGTCGCGTAGGTGTCGTTCGCCGTGAGGCCGGGCAGGCCGAGGGCGGCCTCGATGGTGCGGCCGATGCCGTAGTGGTCGTAGTGGAGCGGGCTGCTGGTCCCGGCCGGGACGGTGCGCTGGGAGCCGACGACCGTGGTCACGATGTGGTTGTACGCCTCGCCGGAGCTCTCGTCCCAGGTCAGGACGAGCAGCGAGCGCTGCTGGGTCCAGGCCGGGGAGGCGAGGACCGGGGCGAGGGTCTGCTTGAGCCAGCCGTCCTGGGTCTTCAGGCTGGTGGCGCTGCCGTTGCCGGAGGCCTCGCCGTCGTAGTAGTCGTCGGCGGCGATCCAGGAGAAGTTCGGGGTGGTGGCCGCGGACTTCAGGTCGGTGGTCAGCTGTGTGGTGTCGAACAGGTGGGCCGCGCAGCGCTGGGCGTCACCGCTGATGTCGGTGTAGTTGATGAAGGGCGCGTCATCGGGCTCGTAGTAACTGTCGTTGTTGTTCTTGGTGTTGCAGGGAGTGCCCATGCCCTGCTCATAGGCCTTCCAGGTCTTGCCGGCCGCCTCCAGGGTGTCACCGAGGTTGCGCTGGGGGGAGTTGATGTTGGGGAAGTAGGTGGCGCCCTTGGCATAGGTGTCGCCGCCGGCGACGGCGAGGTAGTTCTCGTCGCTCGGGTGGTAGACGCCGTGGAAGTCGGTGAGCGTGGCGCCCTGGGTCATGAGGCTGTGCATGTACGGCGTGTCCGCCGGATCGTTCATAACCTGGGAGTAGTCGGTGTTCTCCATCATGACCATGAACACATGGTCGTAGCCGGGCACCTTGGAGACGGGCGGGGCGAGCGGGGCGGGTGCGGTGACCGGGGTGTCCAGGGTGAGGGAGAGGTTGTCGACGTAGCCGGTCTCGCTGCTCGTCGACAGGAACTGCACCTCGACCTGGATGGACCGGGTCCCGGCCGGTACCGCGCCGGCGGTGCTGCGCGAGAGGAACTTGGTGGCCTGGCCCCGGTCGCTCGCGGACACGGTGGGCAGCTTGGCGGTGGCGCCGACGGGGCGGCCGCCGCCGTCGTGGAAGTGCAGGCTCACCGCGACGTAGCCACTGTAGGTGGTCCAGCCGCCGAGCCAGCCGGAGAGGTCGTAGTGCACTGCGCCGCCGTCGATGGCCGCGGCGGCCGAGGAGACGTCGACGGTCTGCGTCATCGCTCCGTCGCCGAAGTTGCCGGGCCCGAAGAACGCCTTGCCGGGGGTCTTGCCGTCGCCGGGCAGGCCGAAGGAGGCGACGCTGTGGCACATGACGTTCAGACCGCCGGCCTCGGTGGTCCAGCCGGGGACGGTGGCGGCGGCCGCCCAGTCGTCGGTGCAGTAACCGCCGTTCTCCGCATCGCCGTTGACGATCAGGTTGCCGCTGCCGCCGGCCGCCTGGGCGGGGGCGGGAGCGGCGACGATCAGTGCGCCGAGGAGGGCGAGAAGCCCGCCGAGGGATCTCCAGCGCAGTCTCATACGTGGTACCTCGTCCCGTTGGGAGGATGCCGCGAAGGCTGACGCCCGCGCGGCCTGACTGTGCTCAACGAACGGGACATGAGTACTGGCCGTCGCTGTCCGGCGGAAGAACCGCGACCAAACTTGACCAGACAAGTTCGCGGCGGACGGGGCCCGGTCGCAGTGCGGGGCGCGACGGGCTTTTCGGTCGCCGCACAAGGGGCACGCGGTGGGGGTACGACTTCCGAGCGGAGGGTCGGTGTCGCCATGAGCGAGTACGAATGGTCCCGCACGATGCCCGCACAGCCCGAGCAGGTCTTCGACCAGGCGGCCAACCTCGGCCAGCTCGACGCCTGGCTCCCGGACGCCGTGCACGTGGACGCCGAGGACCCGCCCGCCGTGACCGTGCACGAGGACCGCTCCGGCCAGGACATGCCCGCCGTGCTGCGCGCCGAGCCCGACCAGATGCGTCTGGAGTGGGGCACCCGCGAGCAGGGCGGCTACACCGGCTGGCTGCAGGTATCCGGCATCGGCAGCGGCGCCAGCGAGGTGACCGTGCACCTGTCGTTCTTCGACACCGGTCACGACCCCGGCGAGCAGGCGGTGTACGACGCCCTCGACGGCAGCCTGCGGCGCCTGGAGCAACAGGTGCGCCTCCGCGTCGACAACGGGGCGGGCTGAGCGCCGTGTAGGTATGGCCGGGTCGCAGCTTGGCGATGCCGGAGGCCGCGGTGGCGGTGCTGCCGCCGGAGGCGGTGGTGGGCAGCTGCTTGCCGGCCTTCGGGCATGGCGAACCCTGGCTCGGACCGTACGAACGCGGTCCCGCTTGTTGAGATTTGAACAGGCGCCGCGCAAACGCGAGCCACCACCGCCCCTACATTTTCCTTATTTGCCAGATACCCCATTTGTCCGATTATCCTGGACGGCCTTGCCCGGCTCATGGCATCCGACACGGAAGGGGACGGACGGGACATGCACAGAGCACGACTCCCCGCTCTCATGGCACGGATCGGGCAGGCCGGCGGCGCCGAGGCGGCGCGTGCCACCGTGGCGGCGGGGCTGACCTGGCAGACCTGTGTGACTCTCCTGCACGTCACCGACCCCTACGCGGGCGCCATCGCCGCCGTCCTCATCGTCGAGACGACGGTGGTGGCCACCGTCTCCGCCGCCACCCGCTACGCCGCCGGATGCCTGCTCGGCGTTCTCGTCGCCGTGCCCGGGGCGCTGTACGCCGAGCCCGGTATGGCCGGTCTGGCCATCGTTGTCTTCGCCTCCGTGCTGCTGGCCCGGCACGGATTCCTCGGTCACCACGGCCTGCACGTCCCGACGACCGCTCTGCTCACCTTCGCCCTGGTCCGTGGCCGCCACCCCGGTGAGCTGGCCACGCACCTCGCGGAGATCGTGCTGGGCCTCGCCTTCGGGCTGGCCTGCAGCGTGCTGCTGTTCCCCTCCGTGCGGGTACGGTCCGCCGAGCGGGCGCTGGAGGACCTGCGGCTGCAGATCGCCCGGCAGCTCGACGGCCTGGCCGACGCGGTCGTACGGCACGAGCGGCCACGGAACGTCCTCGGCCCGGCCTGGGAGGACGATCTCGGCACGGCACTGACCCGCGCCCGCAGCGCGACGGACGAAGCGCACGAGAGCATGCGCTGGAACGTCCGGCCCACGGCCCGGCGCCGCCGCTGGCACCTCGACCACCGGGTGCTGCGCACGCTGACCGATGTGGCCGGCCAGGTGACCGCGACGGGCCGGCTCCTCGAAGCCCACCCCGATGCGCCCGAGGGCCGCCGCCCCGACTCCGCGTTCGCTCACCCGTACGCCCGCCTGCTGCGTACGACCGCCCTGTGCGCCTACTCCTGCCGAGGCGGCCGTCCGCACCCCGCCCTGCCCGCCGCCCGGCAGGCCCTGGCCCGGCTCGGCACCCCCGGCTGTGAGACCCCGGACCGGGCCGCCCCGGACCAGCGCCTGCTGCGCCCCCTGGAGTCGGCCCTGACCTGTCTGTCGGCACCCGCGCCCGCTCCGCCCGCCCGCTCCAGGCGGCTCCTCGACCCGATACGGCCCTCACCGCGACGATGATCTCTCACTTCACCGAACTCCAGGACACGACCACCGGGCACACCCCCGCATCCGCGCACCGGATACCCGTGGGACGGGCCGCGGCGCCCTGGCACCGCCGCACCGGCACCCGCGTGGCCGTGGCCTCGGCCCCCGTGCTGCTCATGCTGGTCGTCGCCCTCCTGGATCTGCTCACCCCGGACTGGCTGCACGTCTCCCCGGTGATGGCCGCGGTCCCGGTGCTGGCCGCCGTGCTGCTCCCGTGGCGCGCGACGGCGGTGCTGGCCTGCGCCGCCCTCGTGATCACCGTGGTCCTCCAGTGGGACGCGGGCAGCCTGGGGCACCCGGACTCGAACGTCACCCTCGGCAGCCTGTTCGTGGTCGGACTCACCTCGCTGGCCGCGTGCTCCCTGCGGCAGTGCCGGGAACAGCAGCTCCGTCAGGTCCGCTCCGTCGCCGAGACCGCACAGCGCGCCCTGATGCACCCCCTCCCCCACCGGATCGACTCACTCGCCCTGAGCGGCGTGTATCTGGCGGCCGAGTCGGAGGCGCGGATGGGCGGCGACTTCTACGAGGCGGTGCGCACGCCGTACGGCACTCGGATCGTGATCGGCGACGTACGGGGCAAGGGACTCCAGGCCGTCGGCGCCTCGGCGACCCTGCTCGGCGCGTTCCGTGAACTGGCCTACCGGGAACCGTCGTTGACGAAGGTCGCGGAGCAACTGGACGAGCGGGCCCGCCGGCACATCGCGGCACTGGACAGCCCGCCGGACGCGCACCAGCCCAACGGCCCCGGCACGGACGCCCTGTTCACGGAGCGGTTCGCCACGGCGCTCCTGGTGGAGTTCCCGCCCGGCGAGCCCGTGGCCCGCATCATCCACTGCGGCCATCCCGAGCCCTACGTCGTCCACGAGGGCGAAGTGCGACCCCACGAGCCGGACCAGCCCGGTGCACCGCTCGGCCTGGGCGATCTGCTGGCGGCGCGCCCCGTCGCCGAGACCGTGCCGTTCGTCCCCGGCGACCGTCTCGTGCTGTACACGGACGGGTTCATCGAGGCCCGCGACCGCCGTGGCCGCTTCCACGATCTGGCCGCCCCCGTGCACACACACGCCGGCCGGCCGCTGGAGGCGATGGTGGCCGGCCTGCGCCGCGATCTCCTGCACCACGTGCACGGCGACCTCGGCGACGACGCGGCCCTGGTCGCCCTGGAGCGCCTGCCGTGAGCCGGGGTCCGGGCATCGTCACCGGTCACCGGGTCGCCGCCAGGGCCAGCGCGCCGGCCGCCAGGGCGAGGAAGAGGCCCGGGAAGGCGATGTTGTGGAACACCCGGGCCCGCACATGGGCGATCACGGCCCCCACGTAGAACAGCACCAGTCCGGCGCCGGCCGCGACCCCCAGGGACCGTGCGCCGAGCAGTCCGAGGAGCAGCCCGGCCGCTCCGGCCGCCTTGAGCAGGGCGAGGGTGGGCAGCCAGGCGGACGGCACGCCGACCTCGGCCGAGTTGGCGAGCACGAACGGCGCCTTCGCGACGTCGGCCGCCACGATGCCCGCGTTGGCCAGGAGGGCCGCGCAGGTGACGGCCACATAGGCGATATCCATGGCTCCACCCTCACCGGAAGGTCGGCGTGCCGTCCAATACCAGCATCTATAACCTGTTGGAATGGATGTCGACACGCGGCTGCTGCGTTCCTTCCTGGCCGTTGCCGAAGACGGCAGCCTCACCCGCGCCGCCGAGCGCGTCTTCGTGTCCCAGCCGGCCCTGACCAAACAGATCCGCCAGTTGGAGACCCTGCTCGGCGTACGGCTCTTCGACCGCTCGCGCACCGGTATGGCGCTGACGGACGCCGGCCGTGAACTCGCGCGCCGGGCCCCGCAGGTGCTCGCCTCCTGGGACGAGGCCCTGCACGCCACGAAGGCCACCGACCGGCAGGCCGCGCGGATCCTCCGGGTGGGATTCGTGGCGAGCGCGGCCAACGAGGCGACGCGGGAGATCGTCGCCGAGTTCGCCCGGCGGCGGCCCGGGTGGCGCGCCGAACTCCGCCAGGCGGCCTGGACGAACCCGAGCGCGGGGCTGGCCGACGGCGAGGTGGACGCCGCACTGCTCCGGCTGCCCTTCCCGGGCCAGGCCGCCCTACGGGTGGAGGTGCTGTTCGGTGAGGCGCGGTGGGTGGCGCTGCCGAGCGGGCATCCGCTGGCGGGACGCGCCGAGATCGCCTTCCGCGAGCTGTGGGACGAGCCGTTCGTCGCCGCGCCGGAGGAGACCGGCGCCTGGCGCGACCACTGGCTGGCCGCCGACGAGCGCGAGGGCCGGCCGGTCCGCGTCGGCGCGGTCACCGACCAGCCCGACGACTGGCTGAGCGCCATCGCCAACGGGTACGGCATCGCCCTCGCCCCCGAGTCCGCCGCCCGCTTCTACTCCCGCCCCGGCGTGGTCTACCGGCCGGTCACGGGAGTGAGCCCGACGCGGGTGGGCGTGGCCTGGGCACCGGCCGACGACCGCAATCCGGTCGTACAGGACTTCGTCCGCTGCTGCCTGGATCTCGCGCGTGCTTCCTGAACCGGAGCGCCAACGGGATGCGGATGCATCGGGTCACTGCAGGCGAGCATTCCCGGCGCCGTGATCGACTTCGTCCGACCTACCCGTGACACCGGCCGGCCACCGCACGTCCGTCGTCCCCTGGCCGGCCCAATGGCAGTGCTCCGGAGGGGCGAGGGGCTGTGACGGGTGTGACCGTGGTGGAAGGAGTGTGCGAGCGGACCCGTGATGAGGAGGCGGCATGTCGGACGGACCCGGCGAGGGCGGCGTGGCACTCGCCGCCGTGACGGACGGCGTGGCGTGCGACGCCTTCGAGCATGTCGGTGCGGTGGCCGACGCCGTGCTCTACGAGGGCTACCTGCTCTATCCGTACCGCCGGTCCTCGCCGAAGAACCGGGTCCGCTGGCAGTTCGGCGTGCTGCTGCCCCGGGACTGGGTGGAGCGGGACGGGCCGGTCACGCCGGGGCTCTCCGGCTCCGCGGACTCCTGGTACCAGCAGACCGAGTGCCTGCTGCGGGCAGCGCGCGCCGACGCCGTCGTACGGGTGCGGGTGCGGTATCTGCAGATGCAGGACAAGCAGGTGGAGGCGGCCGACGGGGGCGGACGGCACCGCCCGGTCGAGTCGTTGCGGACCGCCGACGGCGCCACGCATCTGTCGTTCGAGGAGGCGGTGCCGCGCGAGGCCGAGCTGGTGGTGCCGCTGGCGGAGCTGCTGCGCGGCGGTCGTACCGCCCTGGTGGGCGCGGCGGCCGGTGCGGAGTCCGCGGCGCTGCCGGGCGGTGCGGGGCGGACGGTACGGCGGCGCCGGGAGGTACGGGGCGCGACGACGGTCGTGGCCGAGCCGCTCGCGCCGGGGCTGTACCGGTTGCGGGTGCGCACCGAGAACACCGGCCGTACCCCGGACCCTCGGGCCCCTCGCCATGAGGCACTGCGGCAGGCGCTGATCGCCACGCACACGCTCGTCGGCGGGGACGGCGTGGAGTTCGTCTCGCTCGTCGATCCGCCCGAGGGGCTGGCGGAGCAGGCGCGGGGCTGCCGGAACGCCTTCACGTTCCCCGTCCTCGGCGGCACGCCCGGCGACCGCGCGACGGGCACCGTCATGCTCTCCGCTCCGATCATCCTGCCCGACTGGCCGCAGGTGGCGCCGGAGAGTCCGGGCGATCTGCACGACGCGGCGGAGATCGACGAGATCCTCACCCTGCGCACCATGCTGCTGACCGACGAGGAGAAGGCCGAGGCCCGGGCCACCGACCCACGGGCCGCGCGGATCCTCGACCGGGTGGACACCATGCCCCGCGAGGTGTTCTCCAGGCTGCACGGCGCGATCCGCTCCCTGACCCCGGTGCCCGCGCCCGCCGAACGGCCCGCATGGTGGCAGGAGGGCGGCGACGACGGGCTGTGCCCGCAGACCGACACGGTCGTCGTGGACGGGGTGTCCGTCGGCGGCGGCAGCCGGGTGCGGCTGCGCCCGCACGGCCGGGGTGCCGACGCACAGGACATGTTCCTGGACGGCCGGACCGCGCACATCGCCGCGGTCTTCCACGACGTGGACGGCAGCGTCCATCTGGCGGTCACGGTCGACGACGATCCGGCCGCCGAACTGCACGGCTGGTACGGCCGTTTCCACTACTTCCGGCCCGACGAGGTCGAACCACTCGGCAACCCGGGCTCGCAGGAGCCGACCGGCCCGGCGAAGTCCCCCGGGCCGCGGTCCCCACGGCCGCATCGTCCGGCCGACCGGCCACAGGAGGGACGGTCCGATGGATGCCCCTGAGCCACCGGCCCACGGCCACCGCATGGCCGAGCACCTGCCGCGCGAGGACGCGGCAGCCCACGCCCCACTCCGAGACCGGCACCAACGGAGGTCGCAGCGATGACCACACAGAGCGGTACCACCGAAGTCCGCGGCGAGCCCGGCCGGGCCGAGGCGCGGGAAGGCTTCGACGAGATCACCATCCTCTGGATCTCGGAGGGCATGAGCTGCGACGGCGACACCGTGTCACTGACCGCTGCCGGCCAACCCTCCATCGAGGACGTCGTACTGGGCCTCATCCCGGGCCTGCCGAAGGTGAACCTCGTCAACAAGGTGCTCTCACCGAGCCTGGGCGGCGAGGACTTCCTGGCCCCGTACCGGGCGGCCGCCCGCGGCGAACTGGAGCCGTTCATCCTCGTGATCGAGGGTTCGATCCCCAACCAGAACATCATCGACGGCGACGGCTACTGGACGTCGTTCGGCAACGACCCCGACACCGGTGAGCCGCAGACGCTGAACTGGTGGATCGACCAGCTCGCGCCGAAGGCCTGGGCGGTCGTGGCAGCCGGGACCTGCGCCACCTTCGGCGGCATCCACGCGATGGCCGGTAACCCGACCGGCTGCATGGGCCTCGCGGACTACCTGGGCTGGGAGTTCAAGGCACGCTCGGGGCTTCCCGTCGTCAACGTGCCCGGCTGTCCCATCCAGCCGGAGAACTTCATGGAGACCCTCGTCTGGGTCCTCCAGCACGCGGCCGGTGCCGCTCCCCCGCCGCCGCTGGACCACATGCTGCGTCCGCAGTGGCTGTTCGGGAAGACCGTGCACGAGGGCTGCGACCGGGCGGCGTACTACGAGCAGGCCGACTTCGCGAAGGACTACAACTCCCCCAAGTGCCAGGTGAAGGTGGGCTGTTGGGGGCCGGTCGTCAACTGCAACGTGCCCAAGCGGGGCTGGATGGCCGGCATCGGGGGCTGCCCGAACGTCGGCGGCATCTGCATCGGCTGCACGATGCCCAGCTTCCCCGACGCCTTCATGCCGTTCATGGACGAACCCCCGGGCGGCACGCTGTCGACCATGCTCGTCAGGCCGTACGGGGCCGTCATCCGCCGACTGCGCGGCCTGACCAACGACGTGGTGAACCACGAGCCCAAGTGGCGCCACAACAAGCGCAAGCTGACCAGCGGCTACGACCCGCACTGGCGCGCCTGACGCCGTCCCCCCATCCCTCCACCGACCCGCCCGAACCGAACAGCGAGGGGCAGCACCGCAGATGACCACCACCGAGTCCCGGCCCACCGAACGCAAGCCGGCCCAGATCGTCGACATGTCCTGGGATCCGATCACCCGGATCATCGGCAACCTGGGCATCTACACGAAGATCGACTTCGCCAACCAGGAAGTCGTCGAGTGCCACAGCACCTCGTCGCTGTTCCGCGGCTATTCGGTCTTCATGAAGGGCAAGGACCCGCGTGACGCCGGGTTCATCACGTCACGGATCTGCGGGATCTGCGGCGACAACCACACCACCTGCTCCAACTACGCCCAGCAGATGGCCTACGGGGTCAAACCGCCCAAGCTGGCCGAGCACATCACCAACCTCGGCGAGGCGGCGGAGTACATCTTCGACCACACGATCTTCCAGGACAACCTGGTCTTCGTGGACTTCTGCGAGGCGATGGTCAAGGCCACCAATCCCGGTGTCCTGGCCCGCGCCGAGCGCACCGACGCGCCCCGCGGCGACGTCCACGGCTACCGCACGATCGCCGAGATCATGAAGGCCTTCAACCCCTTCGAGGGCGAGGTCTACAAGGAGGCGCTCAAGGTCAGCCGGATCACCCGGGAGATGTTCTGCCTGATGGAGGGGCGGCACGTGCACCCCTCCACGATGTACCCGGGCGGCGTCGGCACGATGCCGCAGCCGAACACCTTCACCGACTACCTCAGCCGCCTGATGCACGTCATCGACTTCATCAAGAAGGCGGTGGCGATGAACGACGACGTCTTCGACTTCTTCTACGAGGCGCTGCCGGGCTACGAGGAGGTCGGCAAGCGCCGTATCCTGCTGGGCTGTTGGGGCGCCTTCCAGAACCCGGACGTCGTCGACTACCGCTACGCGACGATGAACGAGTGGGGCCGGGCGATGTATGTCACCCCGGGGATCGTGGTGGACGGCAAGCTGGTCACCAACAACCTGATCGACATCAACCTCGGGCTGCGCATCATGCTGGGCAGCTCCTTCTACGAGGACTGGGCCAACGAGGACCCGTTCGTCACCCACGACCCGCTCGGCAACCCCGTCGACATGCGCCACCCGTGGAACCAGACCACGGTCCCGGTGCCGCAGAAGCGGGACTTCGACGGCAACTACAGCTGGGTGATGAGCCCCCGCTGGTACCACCCGGACACCGGCGAGCACCTCGCCCTGGACACCGGTGGCGGTCCGCTGGCCCGACTGTGGTCGACCGCGCTGAGCGGCATCGTCGACACGCCGTACGTCAAGGCGGCCGACGGCGGCATCCGTATCACCCTGCCCAAGGGGGAGAAGCTGCCGGAGACGACTCTGGAGTGGCGCATCCCGAAGTGGAGCAACACCCTCGAACGGGACCGCGCCCGGCCGTACTTCATCGCCTACGCCGCCGCCATGGCCCTGCACTTCCTGGAGGAGGCGATGGGGATGCTGAAGACCGGCGACACGAAGGTGTTCGAGAACTTCGAGGTGCCGGACGAGTCGATCGGCTGCGGCTTCCACGAGGCGGTGCGCGGGGTCCTCTCCCACCACCTGGTGATCCGGGACCAGAAGATCGCCAACTACCACCCGTACCCGCCGACCCCGTGGAACGCCAGCCCGCGGGACATCTACGGCACCCCCGGCCCGTACGAGGACGCCGTCCAGGGCCAGCCGATCTTCGAGGAGAACGGGCCCGACGACTTCAAGGGCGTCGACATCATGCGCACGGTGCGCAGCTTCGACCCCTGTCTGCCGTGCGGCGTCCACATGTACATGGGCAAGGGCAAGACCCTGACCACCGTGCACTCGCCGACGTACGGCGCGAACCATGGCTGACGCCGCCGTACGGCTGGCGGACCCGGCGGTGGAGGCGCGGCTCGCCCGTCTGGACGAGGTGCTGGCCGGGCTGGAGTCCGCTCCGGGCCCGGCGCTGGAGGCGGTACGACTGCTGACCGAGGTCTACGGCGAGGCCCTCGCCCGGGTGCTGGACCACGCGGACGAGCGGTTGCGGGAGCGGCTCGCCGACGACGAACTGCTCGGGCACCTCCTCGTCCTGCACGAGATCCACCCGGAGCCGCCGGAGCGCAGGGCCGCCCGCGCGGTGGACAAGCTGCGGCCGGCGGTGCGTGAGCGCGGCGGTGACCTGGAGTGGGCCGGCGTCGAGGGGCGGGTCGCGCGGGTGCGGCTGACCTCCGGCGGCGGATGCGGTTCCGGGTGCGGCGGCGGCTCGTCGGACGTCACCGAGGTGGTCGAGGCCGCCGTGCTGGCCGTCGCCCCCGAGCTGACCTCGGTGGAGACGGTGCGGAGCGAGCGCAGGCCGGCGCCGGCGTTCGTACCGCTGACCACGATCAGGCGCCGGGCCGTGCCCGAGGAGGCGCGGTGAGGATGGACGGAGCGCTCGCCCGGGTCATCCGCACCGCGGGCCGGCGTGCGGCGACGGCCGAGGCCGAGGCCTGCGAGCTGTGCGCCGCCCGCCTGGCCGCCGAACACCCCCATCTGTACGAAACGGCCGCCGCCGAGGTGCGCTGCGTGTGCGGGCCCTGCTCGGTGCTGTTCGCCGACGACGGGGCGGGCGAGGGCCGCTACCGGCTCGTGCCCCGGCGCCGGCTGCGGCTGCCCCCGGTCGACACGGCGGTCCTGGGCGTCCCGGTGGGCCTGGTGTTCTTCGTGCCCCGCGGCGACGGCACGGTCACCGCGCAGGGACCGAGCCCGGCCGGAGCCATGCGGTGGGAGGTGGACGCGGGCGCCTGGCAGCGGCTGGCAGCCACGGTTCCGCAGCTCGCCGGCATGGCACCCGATGTGGAGGCGCTGCTCGTGAACACCGTGCGCGGGCTCGACGAGCACTGGATCGTGCCGGTCGACGACTGCTACCGGATGATCGCCCTGGTCCGCCGCGAGTGGCGGGGCCTGTCCGGTGGCGGCCGGGTCTGGCCGGCCGTAGAACAGTTCTTCAGGGAGCTCACCGAGCGGTC
Source organism: Streptomyces sp. NPDC001709 (assembly GCF_053596375.1). Lineage (NCBI taxonomy): Bacteria > Bacillati > Actinomycetota > Actinomycetes > Kitasatosporales > Streptomycetaceae > Streptomyces > Streptomyces sp. NPDC001709. The sequence goes on from NZ_JBSFGB010000028.1 coordinate 13,666, forward strand.
CTGAGGACTTGGAAGGAGAACCGACATGGGCACCATCCGAGTGGGCCGCCCCCAGGCGAAGCCCGACACACCCACCCACGTGCGCGGACTGCACCAGGGCAACCAGGGCCCGTACAAGCACCAGACCGGACACCACAAGGACGGCAGCTCCGACGCGCGCCGCTCCACCGGTATCCACTGGAAGCGGCATGACGCGCTGATCAAGGACATGCCGAACATCTCGCCGGGATGAGGGAGCAGGACATGACCGTAATGAACATCGGCATGAGGAGACGGCCCAGGCACACGGGGATGTCGGGACGGCAGGTCCTCATGGCCCAGGCCGCGGTGGTCGGCAGCATGGTGGCGGCGCTGGTCGTCAAGGAACTCCCGGGCATCATGCGTGAGCTGCGTATCTACCGGATGACCGGTGGCCTGCGCGCGAACCGCCGCTATCCCTGATCCGCGGCCGTGCACGAGCTGTCGATCGCGACCGCGATCGTGGAGCAGGCCGAGGAGATCGCCCGCGCGGACGGGGCCGGCGGTGTCTCGTCGGTGACCGTACGCGTGGGCGAGCTGGCGGGTGTGGTGCCCGACGCCCTGGACTTCGCCTTCGAGGTGGCCCGGGAGGGCACGGCGCTCGCCGGGGCCCGGCTGGTCGTCGCGCATGTGGCCGCACAGGCGTACTGCACACCGTGCGCCGAGGAGTTCGCGGTGGGGATGCCGCCGTTCTTCTGGTGCCCGCGCTGCGACCGTCCGTCGCAGGAGCTGCGCAGCGGACGGGAGCTGGAGATCACGGACGTCGCACCGGCACCGGCCCCGCACTGAGTGCGGGGCCGGACGGGCGAGCAGGGCTCAGCAGATGCGGGGCAGTTGCTCGCCCAGCGGCAGGTCCACCACCCGGGTGCCGCCGAGGCCGGTGGCCATGACGACCATCCCCGGGTGCTCCGCGACGCACTCGCCGATGCGGGCCGCGCCGCCGCCCTGCGGGTTCGCCCGCATCGCCGCCAGCACAGCCTCGGCGTGCTCCGGGGGTACGAATGCGACGAGCCGGCCCTCGTTGGCGACGTACAGCGGGTCCAGGCCGAGGAATCCGCAGGCGTTCGCGACCTCCTCGGGCACCGGGATCGCCCGCTCGTGCAGCCGCACGCCGGTGCCGGAGGCACGGGCGATCTCGTTCAGGGACGCGCCGAGCCCGCCCCGGGTCGGGTCGCGCAGCACGTGGACGTCCTTCGTGACCGCCAGCATGGCCGCCACGAGGTCCGCCAGGGGCGCGGTGTCGGAGGCGATCTCGACGCCGAACTCCAGTCCCTCGCGCACGCTCATGACGGCCACGCCGTGCAGCCCGACGGGGCCGCTGACGAGGACGGCGTCGCCCGGCCGGGCACGCTGGGGGCGGATGTCGACGCCGTCCGGTACGAGGCCGAGGCCGGCGGTGGTGACGTAGACGCCGTCGCCGTGTCCGGACTCGACCACCTTGGTGTCGCCGGTGACGACGGTGACGCCCGCCGCCTCCGCCGCCGCGCCGATGGCGTGCGCGATCCGGCCGACGACGTCCAGTTCCACGCCCTCTTCGAGCACGAAGGCGGTGGACAGATGGGCAGGCCGGGCGCCGCTCATCGCCAGGTCGTTCACCGTGCCGTTGACGGCGAGGTCGCCGAGGCTGCCGCCGGGGAAGAACAGCGGCCGTACGACGTAGGAGTCGGTGGAGAAGGCCAGCCGGGCGCCGCCCAGGTCAAGGACGGCCGAGTCGGTGAGGGCGGCCAGGGTGGGGTTGCCGTAGGCGGGGGCGAAGACCTGCTCGATCAGTTCGGCGGACAGGGCGCCGCCTCCGCCGTGGCCCATGACGACGACCGGCTGGTCGCGCAGGGGTGCGGGGCAGGTCCAGTTCGCGGGGTCGACGGCCGCTTGGGTAGCCAGGTCAGCCAACGGTGTTCAGCTCCTCCCGTGGGATGCGGGATCCCTGTACCGCCGGGGCGTTCATCCGGCGGTACAGGTAGTAGGCGGCGCAGGCGCCCTCGCTGGAGACCATGGTGGCGCCGAGCGGGGTGCGGGGGGTGCAGGCCGTGCCGAAGGCCTCGCACTCGGTCGGCTTGATCAGGCCCTGCAGCACCTCGCCGGCCCGGCACACGGCGGGTTCCTCGGTGCGGATGCCGGTGACGTCGAAGCGGTGTTCGGCGTCGTAGGCCCGGTAGGCGTCGGACAGCCGCCAGCCGCTGGCGGGGATGAGGCCGATGCCGCGCCAATTGCTGTCGGTGACCTCGAAGACCTCCTCCAGCATGCGCAGGGCCGCCGGGTTGCCCTGCTCGCGCACGGCGCGCGGGTAGGCGTTCTCCACCCGGTGCTCGCCGCGCTCCAGCTGGTGGACGGCGCGGCGGATCCCTTCCAGGATGTCCAGCGGCTCGAAGCCGGTCACGACGATCGGCACCCGGTACCTGCCGGCCAGTTCCGGGTACTCGGCGGTGCCCATCACGCTGCACACGTGCCCGGCGGCGAGGAAGCCCTGCACGCGGCATTCCGGTGCGGTCATGATGGCCTCGATCGCCGGTGGGACCCGGACGTGGGAGACCAGCAGGCTGAAGTTGCCGAGGCCCAGGCGGCGGGCCTGGTGGACGGCCATGGCGTTGGCGGGGGCGGTCGTCTCGAAGCCGATGGCGAAGAACACGACCTGGCGGTCCGGGTGCTTGCGGGCGAGGTCGAGCGCGTCCAGCGGTGAGTACACCACGCGTACGTCCCCGCCCTCGCCCTTGACCCGGAACAGGTCCCGGTCGGTGCCGGGCACCCGTAGCATGTCCCCGAAGGAGCAGAAGATCACCCCGGGGCGGGCGGCGATCTCCAGGGCCTTGTCGATGACGTCGAGCGGTGTGACACACACCGGACAGCCCGGCCCGTGGATCAACTCGACCTCGTCCGGGAGGAGTTGGTCGATGCCGTGGCGGATGATGGAGTGGGTCTGGCCGCCGCAGACCTCCATCAGCGCCCAGGGCCGGGTGACCGTGGCCCGGATCTCGTCCAGCAACCGGCGTGCCAGGGCCGGGTCGTTGAACTCGTCGATGTACTTCACCGGGCCTCACTCCCGCTCTCCTGCCGGGCCGCCTGCTCCCAGGCGTCGCCGAACTCCTCTTCCAGCAGCCCCAGTTGCTCGAACAGCTCCAGGGACGCGCGGGCCGACTGCTCGTCCAGGCGCTGCAGGGCGAAGCCGACGTGGACGATGACGTACTCCCCCACCCGGACGTCGGGCACGTACTCCAGGCAGGCCTGTTTACGCACTCCGCCGAAGTCGATCAGCCCGGTCAGGGGGTCGGCGCGATGGTCGATGGACACGACCTTGCCGGGCACTGCCAGACACATGGGTCACTCCGTCTCGTGGTTGTGTGCTGTTCCCGCGACCATGAGCTGACCGAGCGCCAACCCTCCGTCGTTCGGGGGGACTTCGCCGTGCCGGAGGACCGCGAACCCGGCTCGGGTGAGCAGGGAGGCGGTCTCCTCCTCCAGCAGGCCGTTGGCGAAGACGCCTCCGGTGAGGGCGGCCGTGGTCAGGCCGGTCTCCGCGCGGGCGCGGTGGCAGATCCCGGCGACGGCCCGGGCGACACCTCGGTGGAAGCGTGCCGCGAGGACGGGTACCGGCGTGCCGCGCCGCCGATCGGCGAGCAGGGCCCTCAGCATCGGTGCGGGGTCGCAGGCGAGCACGTCCTCACCGGTGAGTTCGAAGGGGTACGCCACCGAGTCCGCGTCCCCGGCCCGCAGCGCCGCCGCCTCCAGCTCCATCGCGGCCTGCGCCTCGTACCCGGCCCGCTGGCACACACCGGCCAGGGACGACACCGCGTCGAACAGGCGGCCCATGCTGGACGTCGGCACCCAGGCCACCTGCCGGGCCAACTGCTGCCGCAGTACGGCGAGTTCGACCTCGGTACAGGCCTGAACGCTCGGCAGATCCGGCTCCCACGGCAGCCCGGCCGCCCACAACCGGGCCAGCGCCAGCCGGCAGGGGTTGGCGACGCCTGCGTCTCCGCCGGGCAGCGGGGCGGGGGCGAGACGGGCGAAGCGCCGGTAGCCGGTGTAGTCGGCGAGCAGGATCTCGCCGCCCCACACGGTTCCGTCGTCGCCGTACCCGGTGCCGTCGAAGGCGACACCGATCACCGGCGTGGTGCCGTCCAGGCCGTGCTCGGCCATCGCGGAGGCGATGTGGGCGTGGTGGTGCTGGACCAGCCGCAGCGGCAGCCTCGAGGCGCGGCGCCGGGCCCAGCCCGTCGAGTGGTAGCCGGGGTGCCGGTCGGCGGCCACCAGCCGGGGGCTGACCCCGGTCAGGCGGGTCAGGTGCCGCTCGGCCCGCCCCGCCGCCTCGAGGGTCGCCAGGTCGCCCATGTCGCCGATGTGCGGCCCGAACCAGGCCTGGTCGCCCTCCCCCAGGCACAGCGCGTTCTTCAGGTCGCCGCCGGCCGCGAGCACGGGCGGCACCGCGACGGGGAGCCGCAGCGGACGGGGGACGTAACCGCGGGAACGCCTGAGGACCTGCGCGGTGCCGTCCGGGCGGACCCGCAGCAGGGAGTCGTCGCACGGCGAGGCGATGGGCCGGTCGTGGGCGAGCCAGGCGTCGGCCAGCCCGGCCAGCCGGGTCAGCGCCTCGGTGTCGTCGGTGACGATCGGCTCGCCGGAGCGGTTGCCACTCGTCATCACCAGGGCCCGGGGGCCGGGCGGCTGGCCGGGCAGCCCGAACAGCAGGGTGTGGACAGGGGTGTAGGGCAGTAGCACACCCACGTACGGGCTGCCCGGGCAGACCTGGTCGGCGAGGCGGAGGCCGTCGGCCGGTGTGCGCCTGCGCAGCAGGACGATGGGGCGGCGGGCACTGGTCAGCGCGGCTCGTTCGGCGGCGGAGAGGACCGCGATCCGCTCGGCGGTGGCCAGGTCCGCGCACATCACCGCGAAGGCCTTGCCGCCCCGTTCCTTGCGGCGGCGCAGGGCGGCCACGGCCCGGTCGTCGGTGGCGTCGCAGGCCAGGTGGTAGCCGCCGAGCCCCTTGACGGCGACGATCCGCCCGGCGGTCAGCAGCGCGCGGGCCGTGGCGAGGGCGTGCGCACCCAGGGCCGGGCGCACCCCGGCCAGGCCCGGGACCAGGGTCAGCCGTGGGCCGCACTCGGGGCAGGCGACGGGCTGGGCGTGGAAGCGCCGGTCGGCGGGATCGCCGTACTCGCGGGCGCAGGAGGGACACATCGGGAAGCCGGCCATGGTGGTGGCCGCACGGTCGTACGGCATCCCGGTGGCGATGGTGAAGCGTGGTCCGCAGTGGGTGCAGGTGACGAACGGGTGCCGGTGCCGGCGGTCGGCCGGATCGGCCAGTTCGCGCAGGCAGTCCGCGCAGGTAGCGGTGTCGGGTGGCAGATGGGTGCCGCCGCCTGCCCGCTCGGTGGAGCGGATGGTGAAGGGTGCGTCGTCGCCGGTGGCGGGCAGGTCCTCGGCGGCGATGTGGCTCACGGTGGCCAGGGGCGGCGGCTGTTCGGCCAGCGCGGCGCTGAAGCGGTCGACGTCGTCCGCGGGGCCCTCGACCTCGACGGTCACGCCGTCGCCGGTGTTCCCGACGAACCCGGCCAGGCCCAGGCCGGCGGCCAGTCGGTGCGCGTACGGCCGGAAGCCGACTCCCTGCACGGTGCCGCGCACGGTGAGCCGGCGGCGCACCAGGCCGGTCGCGGGGGCCGTCATACGGCCGGGGCGGGCTGGGTGTGCTGCCGGCCGTGCGGATGCGGGGCCAGCGGCGGGTGGTGCCGGGTGCCCTCCCGGGCGGCGAGGGCACGGTCCAGGAGGGTGTCGGCCCCGGCGCCCGTGCGGGCGCAGGACCGTACGATCTCCACGCCCGGATTGACCCGGTGCACGTTCGTCCGGAAGGCGGTCTCGTCGAAGCCGGCCGGCTCGGCGAGGTCCGTCTTGGTGATCACGACCAGATGGGCGGAGCCGAACGCGGTCGGGTACTTCAGTGGTTTGTCCTCGCCCTCGGTGACCGCCATCAGCGCGACCCGCAGGGTCTCGCCGAGGTCGTACGCGGCCGGGCAGACGAGGTTCCCGACGTTCTCCACGAAGAGCACGGCGGTGTCCGCAGGCAGCCAGCCGGTCAGCCGGGCCCGCACCTGACGGGCCTCCAGGTGGCACAGTCCGTCGGTGAGCACCTGCTGGACGGGGGCGCCGGAGCGGGCCAGCCGGACGGCGTCGTTCTCGGTGGCCAGGTCGGCCGTCAGCGCCGCCACCGGAACGCCCCGCTGCACCGCGCGGGCCAGGACCAGGCCGAGGAGTTCGGTCTTGCCGCTGCCGGGGCTGGACAGAAGATTGACGACGGTCACGCCCTGCCGGGCGAGGTCACCGCGCAGCTCCGCGGCCAGGTCGTCGTTCTTCGCCAGGACGGCCTGCTTGACGTCGGACCGGCACATGGGCGCTGCTCCTCGGGTACGGCGGTGGGGCCCGGGCCGCGTCCTCGCTGCCCGGGCCCCACCGATCTTCCGCTCAGCCGGCCGCCGTGCCGGGCAGCGCAGCCGGGCGCGGGGGCCCGGATTCCATCGGGCGGCCCAACGGGGGCGCGGGCGCGGCAGGATCGGCGAGCAGGGCCGGGATCAGCGTGTGCAGCGCGTCCACGGCCGCCGCGACGGCTTCCCGGACCGGTGCGCTGAGCCCGGGCAGGAGGTCCTCGTCGCCGGCCGGCAGCACCTCGGGCTCGCAGGCCAGGACGAGAACGCGGGGCAGGGGCTCCTCGCCGAGGTGCGCGGCCAGGGCCAGCACCTTCGCCGGGTCCATGCCGTGGGCCTCGGGTACGACGCTGCCGTCGGGGGGCTCGGTCTCGATCAGGGAGAGGGTGCCGGGGGCGTGTCCGCGCCGCGCGGTGTCGACCAGGACGACGGTGTCGTACCCGTCGAGCAGGTCGTAGGCGAGGTCCAGGCCGCGGATGCCGTAGTCGTGCACCCGTACCCCGGGCGGCAGCGGGCGGTGGCCGAGGGCTCGGATCACCTCGGGTCCGAAGGCGTCGTCGGCGAGGAAGATGTTGCCGGCACCGGCCACCAGCAGGCGCGGCGTCAACGGAGGTCTCCCGCGGGCGCGGTCAGGGGCCGGGGTGAGCCGGACGGGGTCTTGCGCACGAAGGCGGAGCGCAGGGCGTGGTAGGGGGCCTGGGGGTCGAAGAAGATGGCGTGCATGCGGGCCAGTTCGGCCTCGCGGTACGTGGCGAGGGGGCGTTCGCTCTCGCCCGCGGCGCGGGCGGCGGCCTTGGCGGCGATCCGCGCGTCCACGAAGGGTGAGGAGGCCAGTTCGGCCGCCAGCCGCTGGACCTCGGCCGGGAAGTCGCCGGGCGCCGCCGGTACGAGCCGGTCCACGAGCCCCAGCCGCTCGGCGGACGCGGCGCTGACGGGCAGGGCCTCGGTGGTCAGCCGGTGGGCCTGCTCCGCTCCGACGCGGCGCGGCAGGGTGAACGTCCAGAACTCCGAGCCGTACAGGCCCATGCGCCGGTAGTGCGGGTTGAGGACGACGCCGGTGCGGCACCACACCTCGTCGGCGGCGAGGGCGAGCATGGCGCCGCCGGCCGCCGCGTTGCCGGCGAGCGCGGCCACGACCAGCCGGTCCGTGGTGTGCAGCACCGCCTCGACCAGGTCGTCCATGGCGTTGAGGTTGCTCCACGACTCCCAGGCCGGATCGGGGGCGGCCTCGACGACGTTCAGATGGATGCCGTTGGAGAAGAAGTCGCGGGCCCCGCCGAGCACGAGGACACGGGTGGGGTGCGAGAGCGCGTACTGGTAGGCGCCGCGCAGTCGGCGGCACTGGTCGGTGCTCATGGCGCCGCCCGGGAAGGAGAAGCCGAGGAAGCCGACATCGCCGCCCTGCCGGTAGCGGATCTCGGTCCAGGTGCGCCGGTCCGACGGCAGGTTCAGCGGGGCGGGGGCTTCCGGGAGTCCGAGGGACGGCTCCCAGGCGGCGAGCACGGAGGCGGCCGGTCGGCGGAAGGGCGCGGGGTCGCCGGAGTTCTTGCGGGGGCGCAGTTCCGGGATCCAGACCGCGCCGTCGCGGGTGGCCCGGCAGACGGCGCCCGTCCGCTGGGCGAGGAGTTCGCCGGGGCGGCCGTGCAGCCGGTCCTCGGGGTGTCCGCCGTGCAGGAACACCTCCCGGCCGAGGAGTTCGTCCAGGACGCCGGGCTGCGAGTCGGCGCCGCGGAGTTTACGCAGGACCGTTTCGGTGTCGTCCCGTTCCCAGTCGATACGCCGCCGCTCCTGCCGGAAGGCCCCGCGCCAGCTGACGCTGATCGAGTCGTGGGTCTGCGGCCGGGGCTTGTAGGAGCCCTCGGCGTAGCGCCGTACGGCGCTGAGCACGGCGGTGACGGCCGCGTCGGAGGTCTCGTTGCGGTACAGATCGCTCTTGCCGACGGGCGGTACGGGGAACGGCTCCGCCGCCCAGACCGGGCCCGCGTCCATCGCCGCCTCGGCCTGCAGGACCGTCACGCCCCACTCGGGCGCCCCCTCGGCGATCGCCCAGTCCAGCGAGGACGGGCCGCGGTCACCGGGCGGCCCCGGATGCACGATCAGACAGGTGTGATCGCGCCATACGTCCTCGGGCAGGGCCGTCCTGAGCATCGGTGCGATGACCAGTTCCGGCCGCAGCTCCTGTAGGGCGGTCCGGACCGGTTCGGCGCCGTGCGAGGCGAGGACGACGTCCACACGGTGCCCGTGGTCCGTCAGTTCGGCGTACATGCGCTGGGTGAGGCTGTTGAACGCGCTGGCGACGAGCAAAATGTCCATGACACGGCATCGTCGCCCCTGGCCGGGGTGCCGTGAAGAACCGCCGCGCTGTTTTGTCCGCCTCTGTCGGCTCTCATCCCCCATCCGGAGCGCGTTCCCCAGGGCCACCGCGATCCGGTGCGCGAGGTAGCGGCCCCTCCGGCGGATCGGGTGCTCAGGCGGCGAGGGTGCTGTCCGGTCCGAGCCGGTCCAGGAGCTCGTCGAGGTGGAGCTCGACCACGGGGGCGAGGAGGTCGGGGTGGCGCAGCAGTGCGGCGGCGCGCCGGTCACCGTCGTCGGGAGCGAGCAGGCGGCGGAACTCGGCCGGGGTGCCCGGGGTGTGCTCGCCCTCGGCGAGTGCGGCGACGGCCAGTTCGGCCAGCTCGGGATCGGTGAGCAGGCCGGCCGCCCAGCTGGCCACGACCTCGTCCACCCAGGTCCGCCAGGCCCAGTCGGCGTCCTCACCGGCCTCGCCGGCCCGCTCGGCACCGGTGATCCAGTCCAGACGGGCGGCACCGCCGGGGCCTGCCATCGTGACCAGGGCCGCGTCCATCTCGGTCGGGTAGCGCAGCCATGCGGCGACGGTCACGGCCTGCCGGGCCTGCGCCTCGCACAGGGCGGAGGCCAGGGCGCCGCCGCTCGCGGGATAGGCGACCGTCAGCCAGCGCGCCGTCGCGGCGATGACGGAGGACAGATCAGTGGGCACAGCCAGGCCGTCCGGGTTGCAGGAGGGTACAGGGGCTCCACGCAACGGTAGCCCGGCGCCGGGCACGACCGGGACGCACTGCGAACCAGGTCATATGTGGCATCGCCCACGCCGGCCAGGGCGCCGTCCCACAGGCCGGGTGTGCCGCGCTCGCCTCCGTCGTCACGGCGGGCGCGGGGACCTTCGGGAGTGCCGGCCCTGCGCTCGGCAGCGGTACCCGCTATTCGTCGTCCGCCGCGGCGCTCACCTCGACGTCGATCACGCCCTCGTCCCGGAACAGCTCCGCCGCCAGCGCGGTCGGGTCCCCGGCGCCCTCCAGCTCCAGCAGCACCCGGGCCGCGTCGTCCGTGCGGCCGGGCAGCCGTTCGACCTTGACCTGCACGATCCGGAAGCCGCGCCGGGTGCAGGTCTGCATCAGGCGCGGCAGCAGGGCCACCCCGGTCCGGTAGGTCAGGCGCGCCTCGAAGGTGGCGGCGGCCGTGCCGGGGAGCAGACGGGACGTGAAGAGCGGGTAACCCCGCACCACCAGGAAGTGCAGCGCCGTCACCGCCAGCGCGAGGATGGGCAGTCCGCCGCCGCAGGCCATGCCGACCGCGCAGGTCAGCCAGATGGTGGCGGCCGTGGTCAGGCCGCGTACGGCGTCCCGTCGTACGAAGATCAGCCCACCGCCGATGAAGCCGATGCCGGAGACGATCTGCGCCGCGACACGTGAGGGGTCGAAGGAGACGTTCTCCAGCCCTAGCACCGCGGTGAACCCGTGCTGGGACACCTCCATCATCAGCGCGCTGGCGATGCCGACCAGCGTGTGCGTGCGCAGTCCGGCGCTCTTCTGCTGCGCCGCCCGCTCCCAGCCGATCAGGCTGGACAGCAGCAGCGCCAGCCCCAGCTCGGCCAGCTGCCGCAGCCCCTGCCCGTTGTGTACGTCCCACAACGGTGCCGCCAGCCCCGCTCCCGCCATGCACACCTCGCACGTCGCTCCGCCGTTGTCCGGGTTGGTTGATGGTCCGCCGCCACGCCTACCCCGCGACGGGACCGCGACTCCCCTCCTCGGCCGGGTACCGGTCGCGGCTGCCGGGTACTCGGATGGGGCCGCGGGAGGCCGCGGCCGATGCCGGGCGCACTTCCGCCCACCGGGCCGGGGCTCGTGCCTCGCCCGCGGCCAGGGTGTACCGCACCGTCAGGACTTCGTGAGGAAGGAACCGGCCTCATGCGGCACGACGAGATGATCGGAAAGGTGCAGGCACTGGCCCAGCTGCCGGACCGGGCTTCGGCCGAACGGGCCGCGCACGCTGTCGTGAGCACGCTCTCGGAGCGGCTGCCGTCCGGCCTGGCCCGGCATGTGGCCGCCCAGCTGCCGCCGGACATGGCGGCGGCGATGCGGGAGGCGGCCGACGTGTCGCCCGGGGCCGACTCCGGCACGTCGGGGGAGCGGTTCGGGCTGACCGTCTTCGCCGGACGCATCGCCGACCGGGCGGGCACCGACGAGGACACGGCCCTGCGCGAGGCCGCCGCCGTGATGGAGGTGCTCGACGCCGCGCTCGCCCCGGAGCTGACCGAGCGGATGGCCGGTGCCCTGCCGTCGGACATCCGTGACCTGCTGCCGGTGGGCCGGGCGACGGAGGGCGCCGAGACCACCGGCCGCGCGGGCAGGTAGCCGGCGTGACGATGCCCGGCGTTGCTGCTTCAATCGGTGTGCGAGTGTCCCTTGGGGGCAGCCGTAACAGTGACGCCTCCCACCCCGTAAAGGTGTCCTATGGCTTTCTTCGCCCTTTCCCGACACCAGCCGCTGGCCCTGCTCTCCTGCACCGAGCTCGCCTCGGAGTACGACCGGCTGACGAACGAGAACGAGCAGTTGCAACGCGCCGTGTCCTCGCACGCGGTCATCGACCAGGCCATCGGGGCCGTGATCGTCCTAGGGCAGATCGCCCCGGAAGAGGCCTGGCGGGCGCTGCGGGACGTCTCACAGCGCACCAACACCAAACTGCGGACGGTCGCCGAGCACATCCTGGACTACGCCCAGGGCGGGACACTCCCGGAACCGGAGCGGACCGAACTCGGCAAGGCGATCATGCGTTACCGGCGGTGTGCCACCGACCTGGGTGAGTCCCCGGCGACGGGGCGGTGACGCCCTCGATCCGTCCGTCCGTCAGTGACGGCCCGCCCTCATACGACGGTGCCGGTGGGACCTGACCTGATGGGGCGTCGGGGGCCGCGTGATCCATCGGGCCTCGACCTGGTCGAGGCCGTACAGCAGGATGCTGAGGACGGGGAGCAGGAGGACGGCGACAGTGATCACGGGAGACCCCTCTCTGCCGACGACCCGACGACCCGACGACGTCTCCCGAGTGCCCCGCCGGCTCCTGCCGACGCCGGGCATGTGTGAAGGTCCTGTGTCGAGCGGGGGTACTGAGCGGGGCACATGAGCCGCGGTCACACCGGCCGGCCGACTTCCGTCAGTACGGCGCAAGGCGTTGCCGGGCAGGAGGTCATGCGGGTGAACGCCCGTCGGCTCGCCACCACACATCCATGTCCTCGCCGGTGCCCCACTGGCCGAACTGAAGAAGCGCGCGCTCCGTTCGCCCGTGTCGGCCGGGCATCGCTCCAGGAAACCGTCACGTTCCTCGACGACGGCGCAAGGACTCCCCGGCGCCTCGGCCGATGAAGATCAGGCCGTGGGGGCCGCGTGCGGGTGCGCTGGGCGCGCCCCTCCCGCGGCGGGCGCTTACGGTTCTTTACATGTGACCGACCGTCATCAGGGGTGACGGAGAGGAGCCGGGATCGGTGGTGGGCGATGCGCGTCGGCGGGCGGCCGGGCCGGACGGCCGGCGCCGCAGGGGGCGGGTGCTGGGCAGCCGGCCGGCGTACACCGTGCGGCTCCCGGCCGTCCCGCGCACCGAGCCGGTGCCGGTCGCCGAGCGGACCGTGCCGTGGCTGCGGGTGGGGGCGGCCTACGCCTGGCGGCTCATCCTCGTCGGGACCGTCGTCTACGGCGTCTTCAGCATCCTCGGCAGCTTCCAGCTCATCGCCGTGGCCCTGTTCCTCGCGCTGATCGTCACCTCCGTCCTGCGCCCGCTGACGGATCTGCTCGACCGGGTCCTGCCCCGGCCGCTGTGCGTCGCGGTGGCGCTGGTGGGCAGCATCCTGCTCCTGATGACCCTGCTCGCCCTGGTGGGCAACGCCGTGGCGGGTGAGTCGACCCGGCTGGCGGGTGAGTTCCGTGGCGGTGTGCACCGCATCGAGGAGTGGCTGCAGCGACCGCCGTTCCACCTGAGCCCCGGCCGGCTGTCCGAGCTGGAGAACCAGGTGACGCGCTATGTGAACACACACCGGGCCAGCCTGCTCAGCCGCGCCGTCAGCGGGCTCAGCCGAGTCGTCGAGGTGGTCACCGGTGGCGCGCTCGCGCTGTTCGCCTCGGTGTTCTTCATCCACTCCGGCGAACGCCTGTGGCGCTGGATCAGCGACCAGCTCCTGCCGATCGGCGCCCGTCCGGCGTGGGACCGGGCGGGCCGGGCCGCCTGGCGCGCCTTCGCCGGGTACACGCGCGGCATCATCATCGTGGCCGCCACCAATGCCGTGCTCGTCGGCATCGCGCTGCTCGTGCTGCGGGTGCCGCTCGCACTGCCGCTGACGCTGCTGGAGTTCTTCGCCGCGTTCGTGCCGCTGGTGGGCTCGCCGGTCGCGCTCGCCGTCGCCACGATCGTCGCGCTGGCCGGGCGCGGACCGCTGACGGCGGTGGCGGTACTGGCCCTGATCGTCGTGATCGGCCAGTTGGAGGGTCATGTGCTGCATCCGCTGGTGATGAGCTGGGCGGTACGGCTGCATCCGCTCGTCGTCGCGGTGTCGGTGATCGCCGGCAGCATCATCGCCGGGGTGATCGGTGCCGTGGTGGCCGTTCCGCTGGTCTCGGTCGTCTGGTCGGTGCTGCGCGCACTGCGTACGGTGCCGCCGTGACCGGACCACGTGTCACCGCAGAGCCGCCGTCACGAGCCCTCGGATCTCCTCCTCCTGCACGCTTCCGCCGTTCACCAGCCGGTCGAAGACCAGACCGTCCACACAGGTCAGCAGCGTCACCGTGCGTTCCTCCGCGTCCGCCACCCCCTGTGCGGCGAGGAACTCGCACACCGCCCGCCGTGCGGGGTTCTCACGCGGCACCAGAATGTCGCGGAGTTCGGGATGCCGCGCGCTCTCGACGGCGCAGGCGTAGCGCGCCAGGGAGCGCCTGCGCCCCTCTCCGGTGAGCCGCACCTCGGTCAACTCCGCGATTCCGGCGATCAGTTCACCGGCGTTGCGCAGCACGGGCACCCTCGCCCCCATCTCCCGCAGCTCTGCCTGGTCGAGCGCCACCAGGCGGCGGACCAGCGCGGTGAGCAGGGCCTGCCGGGTGCGGAAGTAGGCGGACGTGGTGCCGGGCGGCAGCTGCGCCGCCCGGTCCACCGCGCGATGCGTCAGCCCCCGCATGCCGGTGTCGGCGAGCACGGCGATGGCCGCGTCGGCGAGGAGGGTACGTCGATCTGTGGACACCCCTTCTTTCTACACCCCCGCTTCTACACCTGTAGAGCGCCCGCTGTAGGGTCTCCTTCAGCCGGTCTTCTACATCTGTAGAAGACCGGCGCCGGCCGGCAGCGGCCGGGCGACCGAGGCGAACCAGGTCGAAGGGGGACCAGGGCATGGGCGGCACGGCGGTGGTGGTCGGTGGTGGCATCGGCGGTCTGGCGGCGGCGATCGGTCTGCGCCGGATCGGCTGGGAGGTACGGGTGGCGGAGCGGGCCGGCACGCCGGCCGACGCGGGGGCGGGCATCTCGCTGCACGCCAACGGGCTGCGTGCCCTGGACGCGCTCGGCGTCGGAGCGGCCGTGCGTGCGGCGGCCCGCCCGCAGTACACGGGCGGCACCCGCACCCCCGCAGGACGCTGGCTGGCGCGGATGGACGGCGCCGCCCTCGAACGCGCAGTGGGCACACCGATCGTCGGCATCCGGCGCGCGGTGCTGCACCGCCTGCTGCGCGAGGCCCTGCCGGCGGAGTGCCTGCTCATCGGCGTCACCGTGCCCGAGCTGGACCGCTCGGCCGCCGACCGGGTGGGGGTGCCGATCGGGGACGACGTCCTGGAGGCCGACCTGGTCGTCGCGGCCGACGGAGTGGGCAGCCGGCTGCGCGGACTGCTGTTCCCCGGCCATCCCGGACCGGTGTACGGCGGCTCGACGGTCCTGCGGGCCGTGACCGACCGGCCGCTGGAGCTGCGCGGCGACTTCGAGCTGACCTGGGGTGAGGGTGCGGAGTTCGGGCACATCGCGTTCGCCGACGGCCGGGCCGAGTGGCACGCGGTGCTCACCGCACCGGCCGGCGTCCGCCACACCGACCCGCTCGGCATGCTGCGCCGGCGCTTCGCCGGCTGGCACGATCCGATCCCCGCGCTTCTGGACGCGACCCGGCCGGAGGCCGTGCTCCACCACGACATCCACGAACTGGTCACGCCCTTGCGGTCGTTCGTCGCGGGCCGGGTGGTGCTCCTCGGGGACGCGGCGCACGCCATGACACCCCATCTCGGCCAGGGCGCCTGCCAGGCCCTGGAGGACGCGGCCACGCTGGCCGCCGCGCTCGCCACGGAGCCCTCGGTCGCCTCGGCCCTGGCCCGCTACGACGCCGAGCGCCGCCCGCGCTCCCAGACGGTCGCCCGCGCCGCCCGGCAGGCGGGCCGCATGGGCCAGCAACTGTCCCACCCGGCCGCCGTCGCCCTGCGCAACACCGCGCTGCGACTCACCCCGTCCCGGGTGGCGATACGGGCGATCCTGCGCCACGCGGACTGGACACCGCCCCGCCTGGGCTGACCGGCCGGCCGGAGTGTTCAGCGCCCACGGAACTGCTCGCCTCAGGGTTCGAGGTCTCCAGGGTGCGGCGCCGGAGCCGGCGTACTCGTCCGCCGTGCTTCAGCTGCCGCCGCCGTGCCCGGTTCCCGTACGCCGAAGACGGCCGGGCCCACGGTGAGGGTGCCGTCCGTCAGCGGCCGGCAGCGCACTCCTCCGCCGCCGCGCAGCGCGCGCTGTGCTCCTGGGCCGAGGGTGGTGTCCATCCAGGCGCAGGGCCGGGCCGCGCTGCGCACCGCCAGTTCCACCGGGCCGAATCCGCAGTCGAGGAAGACGGTCGCACCGATGTAGGCGTCGATGTCGACCCCGCGCAGCAGGACGTTGCGCCGGGTGCCCAGCAGGTTCGCGGGGTGCGGCCCCGCTTGCGGAAGTCGTTCGACGGCCATGAGGGTGATCGAGGCGTTGCGGTGGGCGGGCTGGTTGAAGTACCGGTCGCCGACGAGCCCCAGACCGGCGCGCACCTCGGCCGTCGGCACCAGCTCACCGGGTGGCAGCTCGGGCAGCCCGTCGCCCGGCCGGCCCGCGAGCCGGTGCACCGGGGAGACCAGCAGCTGAAGGATTTCGACGTGGGGCACGCGACGAGCCTACGGGGCCTGCGGCTCACGACTCCGCTCAGCCGGCGCTCCGCATCGCCCCGCCGGGCCCCGCGTCCGCCCGGAACCCCGGCCGCCGCCCCGCGGCGCCCCTCAGCAGGAGCCGTCCGCTCGCCCCGGCCGCCAGCAGCCCGGCCACCATGGCGATCAGGCCGAGGGCGGGCCCGGAGGACCAGTCGACGTGGGAGGCGCGGGCGGCCAGGACGACCGTCAGGGCGAGGGCCGTACCGGGCAGCGACAGCAGGGCGGGGCGCGTGCGGTCGAGGTCGTCCTCGGCGAGGGAGCCGAGCACGCCCACACCGAGGGCCAGGGCCCAGACGCCGAGTGCCTGGGCGTCCACGCGGTTGGTGTGCCAGGGCACGAAATCGCCCCAGAATCCGGGCCGTACGAGCAGTCCGGTGCCGATGCCCAGCCAGGAGGAGCCGAGCACGGCAAGCGGCGGTTTGGCCCAGCCGGGCAGCGGCGTGGTGCGCGGGGCGGCCGGACCGGACCGGGTGAAGGCCTGCCCCGCCAGGCAGACCGCCGCCGCCACGCACAGCAGACCGAGCGTGAACAGCCAGCCGAGGCTGAACAACACGGAGACGATGGAGCCGCCGCGGGCGATGTAGAGCCGGCCCGCGTTCAGCAGACTGACCGTGAAAAGGCCGGCCAGCACCACGGCGACCGGCAGGACGAGGGTGCGCGCCTGCTGCCAGGTCGTCGACCGGCCGAGGGCGAACAGCGCCGGCGCGGTGCCCAGCATCGCGGCTCCGAGCAGTCCGGGGCTGAGTGGATCCGGTGACGGCCAGGCCCCGAGGACGTGCCCGGTCAGGGCCACGACCGTGAGGACCGTGCCGACGAGAAGATTGATCACCGCGACGGCGACGGCCAGCAACGCCACCCCGGGCGAGAGGGGGCGGCCGGGCGGGGGCTGTTGCCGCACGGAGGTCGTAGCCGATGTGGCTGAGTCGGCCGGGTCGGCGGGGTCCGTCGGGTCGGTCGGTCGGGTCATGGCTGGGGTCCGTTTCCGAGGAAGGCGTGGCGGGGTGGAGGGGGATGTGGCACTGGCGGGGTGGGTGATGGGCGCCGGGGTGTGTCTGTGCGGACGGCGCCGGGCAGCCTGTTGCGAGGCCCCGGCTGCCGAGGGCGGTGGCCGCAGGCCGGCACCGTGGCCGCGTCGTTCAGGGCCCCGGGCTGCCGTGGGGGGCGCAACTATGCGGTTACGGCACCGCGGTGGTCGTCCGGGGTGCGGTCAGTGGGGCCACGGCGGAGCGGAGGCGCACCTCGCGGGCGTACATCAGCCGCAGGCTCACCATGAGCGTGGCGCCGAAGGCGGTGATGCCGCAGCCGATGGCGACGCCGGCGGTGAGGGCGGTGAACCGGCCGAGTCCCAGGCTGCGCTGGAAGACGGTGACCGCGCCGGCCGAGAGCACCGGTGCCAGGCAGAGGCCCGTGAGGTGGATCCGCCACTCCTCGCGCGCCCAGAACCGGCCCGCGCGGGCGGCACGCCGGGCGCCGGTCGCCATCACCGCGTACGCCACGGCGTAGGGCAGGAGATAGGCGGCCAGCAGACGGTTCCCGCCGGTGCCGTACGCGGTCAGGGCGTGCGCGATCCAGATCAGGGCGGCCGCTCCGGCCAGGTGGGCGACGGCCGTCACGGGCAGCGGGGCCCAGGACCGGCCGAGGCCCTCGACGGTGTCCCGGGGGTCCCTGGCGCGGGAGGCGAGCAGCGCACCGAACACGACGAGGGAGCCGAGGTGCATGATCGCCACCCGGTTGATCTCCGTCATCGGCAGCCCGGGCAGCACCGCCGGCAGGGCGCCCCACTCCAGCCGCAGCAGCGGCGCGGTCAGCAGGTATCCGTAGCACAGCAGCATCCAGCGCTGGTGGAGGTCGGGGAAGCCGCCGACGGCGGCCAGAATGCCGAAGGTGACGCTGAGGACGGTGCCGACGAGGATCGTGGCGAGGACGATCCAGAAGGCCGCCCCGCTGAAGGCGTCCCGTGGCGCGGTGCGGGCGAGGTAGAGGCCGGCGCCCGCCATCGAGGCGTACACCGTGACGGCGAACAGGACGCCCAGCGTGCGGTGCAGGCGTCCGCGCCGGCGCGTGGCCGTCAGCAGCTGCGCGGGTCCGAGCAGCATGAGCAGTCCGCCGAGGACGGAGTGCACGATCATCGGGATCAGGCTGTGCCGGTACGGGGCGATCCGGGTCGCCAGCGCGTCGGCGACATAGCGGGGCGAGACGGTGTGGGCCAGCAGCCACTCTCCCGGTGCCGGGGCGCCGGGGCGGGCGTAGGACCACAGTTCGGTCATCGCGATGGGCGCGTACCAGAGGCACACGGCCGTCACGGCCACCGCGGCGGCACGGCGCCAGGTCCTGCTCGTCCATGGACGCACGGCGTCCCCCTGTCCCTCACCGGCTCGGTCGCAGCCCCCATAGTCTCTTCTGGACTATCGCGGGGTTACCGACGGTAGATCGGGCCGGCGGCGAGGTCAACGGTCCGGTGCGCGTTCGTCGCGGCGGCGCACCCAGTCCCAGAACTCGGTCATCATCCGCTCGTACCGGATACCGAACTCCAGCGCCTCCCGCTGCCCGGGGGTGAGCAACTCGCCGACGGCGCCGGCCAGTTCCTCGTACTCGTCCAACGTGCGCCGGTGTTCGGCGAGTTGCGCGGGGGCGATCCGGTCCGGGCGGGCCCCGAACCAGAGTTTGAGGATGCCGCGCTCGCGTGCCTCCACCGGGACGAACTCGGGGTCGGCGAGCCAGTCCCGCAGGACTCGCCGGCCCCGGTCGGTCAGTGTCAGCACCCGGCGGCCCCGCCCGCTCTCCCGCCGCACCTCGGCCAGCAGGCCGGCGGCGAGCAGCCGGTCGCACTGCGCGTACACCTGCGCGTGCGGCACCGACCAGAACGGGGCGACGGTGCGGCCCGCCTCCACCTTCACGTCGTACGCGCTGGCTTCGCCGAGTTTGTCGATGATGCCGAGGACGAGGAAGGAGGAGGTGGTCAGCCGAGCGTCAGCCATGGGGCCGACCGTACCGTGCCCGCACGGCGCCGCCCGCCCGGGCAGCGATGTCGTGTCCGTCCGGACGGGGCGCATGAGTACGCGTACTCATGCGCCCCGCCTCGCACGCCCGGCAAGGTGGCGGCCATGAACCTCCCCGTCGCCCCACCGGCGTTCGACGCCACCGACGACCCCCGGCAGCGCGACCGCGTCGACACGGGTGCCGACATCGGAGCCGGGTGCGGCCTGGTCTTCCTGGAACTGACGGCCCTGGCCGTCGACTTCGGGCTCTGGTTCCTGTCCGGATTCAATCTCGACCCGGCCAAGACAGTGAAGACCGACTCGCTGTGGGACTATCTGACCGCCGCGGCGGGAGTCGCCGCCTTCGCCCTGGTCGCGGCCCTGATAGCGGCCCGCGCCCGCGCGTTCGTGACCGTCGTCAGCCAGCTCGTCATGGCCGTCCTGATCACGGTCGTGGTGTCGGCCGGCGCGCTGGCCCAGTCACACGACGACGCGTCGCGCGCCGGCGGGTACTCCTGCCACTCCCTGCCGGACGCGGCGCACTGCGGCTGAAGCGAGGCGGTCGGCTCACCGGCCCAGGGCGGGCCGCGATCGGGCGTGCCCGGCGGCCGGGTCAGCCGGTCGCGAGGATCTTCAGCCGGTCCAGGGAGCCGTTGAAGCAGTCATGGTCCCCGACGGTCTTGCCGGTGGAGGTGTACTGCCACAACGTGTGGTACGACCAGCCGGCCGGCAGCGTCCCCGGGGTCGAGGCGTACCGGGCGATCCACAGCGGGTTGGTCGCCGCGAAGCCCGCGTAGTTCCCGGTGCACAGGGTCCACCAGCTGGTCGCCGTGTAGATGACGGGATCCCTGCCGGTACGGGACTTGTAGCGGTTCAGGAAGTCGCGGATCCAGGCGACCATGTCGCTCTTGGACTTGCCGTAGCAGGTGGCCCCGTACGGGTTCCACTCGATGTCGAGCACGCCGGGCAGGGTCTTGCCGTCCCTGGACCAAGCGCCGCCGTGCGCCAGGAAGTAGTCGGCCTGAGTGGCACCGCCGGTCTTGTCCGGGGTCGCGAAGTGGTACGCGCCGCGGATCATGCCCACGTTGTACGAGCCGATGTACTGCTGGGCGAAGTACGGGTTGGTGTAGTACGTCCCCTCGGTGGCCTTGGAGTACGCCCATTTGACCCCGCTGCTCCACAGGGTCGACCAGGCGACGTTGCCCTGGTAGCGGGAGACGTCCACGCCTTCGATCTGGCTCGCCCGGCTGGCGTCGGGCGGCGAGTCGGCGTCTGCGGCGCGTCCGTCGTGGGCGAGGACACCCATGCCCATGTACGCGCTGCCGCGCGCGGGTACGTTCGGAGCCGGGGCGGGCTGGGCCGCGGGGCTGGACAGGACGAGGAGGAGGCCGGTCAGGACGCCCGTGAGGCTCAGGCGTGCACGGCCGCGCTGGAGGGACAAGGAGCTTCGCACAGAAACCATCTGACCCGTGGTCGGGCCGTACCGCACCCCGGGTACCGCCCAACGAAGCCATCGCGGGCCGCGCTTGGTCCGTATGGGTGGCCACCGGGTGGCGATCGGGCCGGTCGTGGGTGTAGGTGCAGGCGGGGCGCTCCCCGCGACCGGCCCGGCCGGATCAGCCGTCGATGCGGTGCTGGGTCCAGAAGGAGGTGAGGTCGGTGCTCGTGGCGGCCTGGGCGGCGGCCTTGAACTCGGCCGTGGTCGACACGCCGTACCAGTGCGCGGTCGCGTAGTCCTTCAGCAGCTTGGTCATGGCAGTGTCACCGAGGACGCGGCGCAGGTCGTGCAGGGCGCACTTGCCGTAGCCGTAGACGACGGTGGAATAGCGGGAGGAGTGCGCGTCCCAGTAGGCCATGGAGTTGGTGATCTTCTCGGCACTGGAGGCCCAGGAGACGCTGTTCCAGCAGTTGGTGCCGGTCTTGCCGAGGGCGAGGTCGGTGGCGTAGTCGGTGAACGCCTCGTCCAGCCAGGGGCTGTTGTACTCGTCGTCGCCGACGATGCCGTACCACCACTGGTGGCCGATCTCATGGGTGAGGGCGGTGGTGCTGACCACGTCCAGGACGAATCCGGGGTACTCCATTCCGCCGAACCAGTAGTTGTTGTCGATCACGGCGTCCAGCTCGCCGAAGGGGTAGGCGCCGAAGCGGGCCGCGTGGGCGTCCACGGCGGTCTTGGCGGTGCTGAGCATCGACTGGGCGCTGGAGGAACCGATACCCGAGACCGAGTAGACGTTGACGGCGACGCCGGCCGACGAGGTACCGGAGATCTTGCTGAAGGGCCCGGCGGCCCAGGCGAAGTCCCGGACCTTGGACGCGGTCGCCGTGGTCACCGTACGGCCGCTGGAGCCGGGCGTGTCGGTGGAGGTTCCGGTGGCCGGGACCAGCAGGCTGCTGGGGTGGTCGAGGGTCACCTTGAAGTCGGCGGCCAGGGAGTAGAACGACTCGCCGTTGTCGGTGTACGGGTCCAGGTGCCAGCCGGCGCTGTCGCGGACGGCGAGGACGGGCAGGGCGTTGCCGATGAAGCTGTAGGCGCCGTCGTGACCGAAGCGATCGGCGCCGCTGGGCACGGTGATGCCGAGGTCGAAGCCGATGGTCGCGCTCTGGCCTTGGGCGAGCGGGGCCGGCAGACCGACCTTGAGCGCGGTGCAGTCCACGGTGGGCGTGCTCGCGGTGCCGCCGGTGACGTTCGTGACGCGGATCGGCATGGCGTCGCAGGTGCCGTGGTAGTTGTCCCACAGCCTCAGGTAGACCTCGTTCAGCGCGGTGGCGGAGGCGTTGGTGAAGGTCACGCTCTCGTGGCCGGTCCATTCGGTGCCGCTGGTGTCACTGCCGAGGTTCACGGTGTACGAGGGTGAAGCCGGGGTGCGCGTCGAGTCGCCCGTCGGTGGCGCGGTGCCGCCGGAGGTGTCGAGCGCGATGTCGTCGAGGACGAAGCTCGTCTGGAGGCTGGAGTCCTCCGTCCCGGTGAAGGACAGGTTGACGGTCTGCCCGGCGTACGCCGACACGTCGATCGACTTCTGGACGTACCCGGTGTTGTCGTCGAGGTTCGAGTAGGTGGCCAGCGTCGTGCTGCCGATCTTGGCCGTGAGCTTGTCGTACGCGACGGAGGACGTCGTCTCGTCCGTGTCGATGTGCAGCCAGAAGGTCAGGGTGGCCGCGTCGCAGCCGGCCGGGATGGTGACGCTCTGGCTGAGGGTGTCCGTATGGGTGCTGCCGACGCCGTCCAGCCAGGCGTAGGAGCTGCCGCCGTGCGCGGTCTCTCCTGAGCGGCTGGTGATGACGGTGGCGGCGGACGTCGCCCAGGACGATGTCCCGCTCTCGAAGCCGCCGTTGGCGACGACCTGCGTCGGAGTGCAGGCGGCGGCCACTTTGTGCGTGGCCGGCCGGGCCATGGCGGGCGTGCCAGGGAGCACGAGGGCGGCCACCGCGGCAACGGTGAACGCACCGGCGCCGAGGGCCTTGTGGGGGGTCGATCTCACACGCTACTCCTTTACGGCGGCCGGGATTCCCGGCCTGCTCGATGGCCGCGGACCGAATGGGGTACGCCGGGGCGGCCTCTGACAGGGCTTGCGCGATCGCTGCTCCGAGCGGTGCGCCGCACCCTCACGGGGTCAGGGCACGGGCCGCCGGACTGTCGAGAGAGTGCCAGATTTGACCGGACCATGCCAGAAGGCGCGACGCTTTGGGCGAATGCGGGGTTGGGCGGCGGGGCAACGTGGGGGCGCCGGTCAGGCCGTGCGGGGTGGGGGCGGAGGCGCCGGTCAGGCTGTGCCGGGTGGGCGCGGGGGCGACGGCTGGGCGGGGCCGGACGGGCGGGGGATGGCGGTTGGGCGGTGCGGGGTGGGGCGGGCATGCCGGTTGGGCCGGGGCGCGCTGGCGGTTGGGCGGTGCGGGGTGGGGGCGGGCATGCCGGTTGGGCGGGCCGGATGGGCGGGGCGCTGGCCGGCTTGTGCCGATGGGGCGCGGGCATGCCGGTCGGGTGGTGCCGGTTGAACGGGGAAACCCTGGCTGAGCCGTGCAGGTTGCGCCTGGAGACGACGGCTGACCTGAGCCGACCGGGCTCGGGCATGCCGGTTGGGCGATGCCGGTTGGACGGGGAGCGCTGCATGAGTCGTGCGGCTGCAACTGGAGACGACGGCTGACCTGAGCCAATCGGGCGCGGGATACCGGTCGGGCAATGCCGGTTGGACGAGGAGACACCAGACAGGCCATGCGGCTGCACCTGGAGACAACGGCCGACCTGAGCCGACCGCGCGCGGGCATGCCGGTCGGGCGTGGAGGCGCTGGCAGGCCGTGTGGGCTGGGTGTGGAGACGACGGCTGGCTCGTACCCGTTGGGCACAGAGACACCGGCCGGTCCGTGTCGGTCCGGTACCGGTACACCGGCCAGCGCGCGCCTGCCGGGCACCCAGACGCCGGTCGGCCCGCGCCAGGCTGGGCAGGACACGCCATGCGGCCCACGCCCGCTGGACACCGAAATACCAGCCAGCCCGCGCCGGCTGGGCACGGACACACCAGTCAGCCCACGCCGGCTGGGCGCAGAGACGCCAGTCGGCCCGTGCCAGTTGGGCACGGGGATACCGGCCGGCCCGCGCCGGCTGGACACCGTGACGCCGGCCAGCCTGTGTCCGTTGGGCGCGGGGCGCCGCTCAGGCGGTGCGCAGGGTCACGAAGAGCGCTGTCAGCGGGGTGCCCTGCGGGTCCTGCCAGCCGCGTGCGACATGGCCGATCGCTCCCTCGGGGCACAGCGGCGGGTTCTCGGGGACGGGGTTCAGGACCCTGTGGACGTAGAGGATCGTGCCGTGCGGTGCGGCGAGCCGGGTGCCCTCGTGGTCGTCGACCGGTTCGGGGGTGAGGCCGTCCAGGATGAAGGGAGCGCCGGTGTAGGAGCGGACCACCTCGGGGTCGAGGGCGTCGTCGATGCTCTGCGCGTGCGCCTGGGCCCGGCCCTCGATCAACGACAGCAACTCCGCGACCAGCACCGGGTCGTGGCAGCCGTCGTACGCCCAGCGCTTGCCCAGCACACCGTGCTCCATCGTGCCGACGAGCGCGTGCTCCGCCCCCTCCAGCGGCGCCCCGCGGTAGGTCAACGGCACCAGGTAGGGGGTCGGTTCGTGGGTCGAGGTGTCGGTGGCCACCATGAACTCGATGCCGACCTCACCCGCCGGGTCCTCCAGCCGGAAACCGCCGGACTTGGTCAGCACGGGGGCGTCCGAGCCACCGCGGTACCAGGGGCGGGAGGGAAGCCAATCGCTGATCAGTTCCAGCTTCGTGGGCTTGATCGTGGTGTGGTGGATGATGGCCATCCCGGCGGTTCTCCTCCGTTGTGCGATGGTGACCCCCGTAGCTTCGCACAACGATCACGCAGGTCATCCGCCCGCCCCGGTCCCTCTCTTGAGCAGCAGGGACTTGCGGCTGGTGGACTCGGCGTTGGCCCGGCCGTGGTCTCGAACTCGTTGGCGTACGCCGGGATTCTGAGCCCGCAGCAGCCGTCCAGGGCGCCGGCCGCTCGACTCCGGCCGGAACTGGCTGCATGCGCGCGCTGGGCCGCCCAATGCGGGCGGCCCAGCGATGTCCCTGGGTAATCCCAGGTTCCTTCAGCTGACCGTTGTCAACTGCGCTCACTCATCCCGCGAGCCCTCCTCGTGCTCCGACTTCCCGTGCTCCGACTTGCCGTGCCCCTTGTGAGGCTTCGACGGGCGGGTGGGCTTGACCGGCTTCTGCGGGTACGTCGGCTTGACCGGCTTCTGCGGGTACGTCGGCTTAACCGGGTGTGTCGGCTTCTCCGGATACACAGGCTTGACCGGCTTCTCCGGATACACAGGCTTGACCGGCTGCACCGGCTTCTCCGGGTAGACCGGCTTCACCGGCTGCACCGGCTTCTCCGGATACACAGGCTTCACCGGCTGCACCGGCTTCTCCGGGTAAACCGGCTTCACCGGCTTCGCCGGATACACAGGCTTCACCGGCTGCACCGGCTTCTCCGGATAGACCGGCTTCACCGGCTGC
>NZ_JBSFGB010000028.1:38654-133181 GCF_053596375.1 Streptomyces sp. NPDC001709
CACCGGCTTCTCCGGATAGACCGGCTTCACCGGCTTCGCCGGATACACAGGCTTCACCGGCTGCACCGGCTTCTCCGGATAGACCGGCTTCACCGGCTTCGCCGGATACACAGGCTTCACCGGCTGCACCGGCTTCTCCGGATAGACCGGCTTCACCGGATGGACAGGCTTCTCCGGATAGATCGGCTGCACCGGCTTCTCCGGGTAAACCGGCTTCACCGGATGGATCGGCTTCTCCGGATAGATCGGCTTCACCGGATGGATCGGCTTCTCTGGATAGATCGGCTTCTCCGGATACATGGGTTTGCCCGGAGACACCGGCTTCTCGGGATGAAGCGGGTACGCGGGCTTCTTCGTGTCCGGCGGTTGCGGGGTGGGGTGCTGCTGAGCATAAGCGGCACCCGGGCTCGCCAGCGCGGCAACGGCGAGCGCGGCGATGGTGGCAGCTGACGCCAGAACGGATCGCCGTCGCGGCGATGTCGTCATTCTCTCCACTCTCCTCGACTTGGGTCAGAGCTTGATGACGGCTAGTCAGTCCCGAGGGCTTGTCAATGAATGATCAGGAAATCGGAGCCGCATATAACGCTGCGGCGGTCAGAAGCCACCGGATGGGGTAGCGCACAGCACCCGGCAGTCGGCGCGTCGCCCCCGGCAGACCTGATAGTGGCTCAGTTCTCCTGCCGTTCCCGCGCCGTGCGGGCGGCTGCCCCTCCCCCGGCCTGGAAGCCGCGCCGACTCGGGCCCTGCAGCCCAGCGCGATCGCCTGGCACGGCGGGCTCGTCGAGATGCGCGATCCCCCATATGCCATCCGCTTTTCGCTATTCGCTCACCACGGTCTCGGCAGCCGGCCACAGCCCTGCTCGCCGCCCACCGCCACCTCTCCGGGCCCCGCCCCGGGGACGCTCTGGCGCAGGCGCCCGCCCGCTCCCCTCGAACTCGTTTCCTGCCCGCTTCTGGTCCGCGCGACCTACTGGACGGTATACAGACCGAGTCGAACGCGCGTGGGCCGCTCTCCGGTGCCGGCACCGTGCGATGAACCGGTCTCAGGGGGAGGATCCATGGCGAACGGCACACCTATGGCGAGCGGGGCGGGACGTCGGCGGAGAGCCGCCGTAGCAGCAGGGGCGGCACTGGGCGGTTGTGTTCTCGTCGCCGCTGCCACGGCACCGGCCTCCGCGCACCCCGCGGGGCACGGCCGCGGCATCGACTACGTCGCCCTCGGCGACTCCTACACCTCGGGCCCCGGCATCCCGCAGCAGGTGGACGCCAACTGCGCCCGCTCCGACCACAACTATCCCTCACTCGTGGCGGCCCAGCGGCACGTGAGCACGTTCACGGACGTCAGCTGTGCCGGGGCGACCACCGCCGAGATGTGGCAGGCGCAGGGCACCAACAAGCCTCAGCTCGACGCGCTGGACCGGGACACGGACCTGGTGACGCTCCAGATCGGCGGCAATGACGTCGGCTTCGGCCCGATCATCAGCACCTGCGCCCACCTGGCCGCCCAGGACCCGACGGGCAACCCCTGCGAACGCTCCTACAAGGCGTCGGGATACGACCAGCTGGCCCTCGCGATCGTCAAGGCCGCGCCGAAGGTCGACCGGGTGCTGCGGGCGGTGCACGCCCGGGCGCCGCACGCGCGCGTGGTCGTCGTCGGCTACCCGGACCTGCTGCCCGAGGACGGCATCGGCTGCTTCCCCCAAGTACCCTTCGCCCAGAAGGATTTCGCCTACCTCCGGGACACCGAGAAGCGGCTGAACCTGATGCTGCGCCTGGTCGCCGGGGTGAACCGGGCCGAGTACGCCGACACCTACGGCCCCACGGTCGGCCACGACATGTGCAAGGCACCCGCGGACCGCTGGATCGAGCCGCTCCAGCCGGCCGCACCCGCCGCCCCCGCACACCCCAACGCCAAGGGCGAGGAAGCCATGGCGCAGACGGTGCTGGAGACGCTGGAGCAGGGGCGCGGACGAGACTGAGCCCCCGCCGGGCGGCCTCGCGGCAGGGGAGGCCGCCCCGGGTCGGTCAGCCGCCCAGCGCGCCCAGGACCACGGCCTGGGCCTCCTCCTGTACCCGGGCGAGGTGGTCGGGCCCGAGGAAGGACTCGGCGTAGACCTTGTAGACGTCCTCGGTGCCCGACGGGCGGGCCGCGAACCAGGCGTTCTCCGTGGTGACCTTGATGCCGCCGATCGCGGCGCCGTTGCCGGGCGCCTCGGTCAGGACGCCCGTGACGGCCTCCCCGGCGAGCGTGTCGGCGGTGACCTGCGCCGGTGACAACTTGCCGAGCAGCGCCTTCTGTTCGCGGGTCGCGGGCGCGTCGATGCGGGCGTAGGCGGGTTCACCGAAGCGGGCGGTCAGGTCGGCGTAGTGCTCCGACGGCGTCCGGTCCGTGACGGCGGTGATCTCGGAAGCGAGGAGGGCCAGGATGATGCCGTCCTTGTCGGTGGTCCACACCGAGCCGTCGCGGCGCAGGAAGGAGGCGCCCGCGGACTCCTCGCCGCCGAACCCGAGGGTGCCGCCGACCAGTCCGTCCACGAACCACTTGAACCCGACCGGGACCTCGACCAGTTGACGGCCGAGGTCGGTCGCGACCCGGTCGATCATCGTGGAGGAGACCAGCGTCTTGCCGATGCCCGCGCCGGCGGGCCACTGGTCGCGGTGCCGGTAGAGGTAGGAGATGGCGACCGCGAGGTAGTGGTTGGGGTTCATCAGGCCCGCGTCCGGGGTGACGATGCCGTGCCGGTCGGCGTCGGCGTCGTTGCCGGTGGCGATTCGGAACCGGTCGCGCTGCTCGATGAGGGAGGCCATCGCGTAGGGCGAGGAGCAGTCCATGCGGATCTGGCCGTCCCAGTCCAGCGTCATGAACCGCCAGGTGGGGTCGGTGTGCGGGTTGACCACGGTGAGGTCGATGCCGTGCTGTTCGGCGATGCGTCCCCAGTAGGCGACGGAGGCACCGCCGAGCGGGTCGGCACCGATGCGCACGTCGGCCGCGCGGACGGCGTCCAGGTCCAGCACGCTCGGCAGGTCGCCGACGTAGGCGCCGAGGAAGTCGTACCTCTGTGTCGTCTCCGCGGCGAGCGCCTGCGCGTACGGCACCCGGCGTACGTCCTTCAGGCCGCCCGTGATGATCTCGTTCGCCCGGTCCTGGATCCAGGAGGTGGCGTCGGAGGCCGCCGGGCCGCCGCTCGGCGGGTTGTACTTGAAGCCGCCGTCGGCGGGCGGGTTGTGCGAGGGGGTGATGACCACACCGTCGGCGAGTCCGGTGGTGCGGTCCCGGTTGTAGGTCAGGATCGCGTGCGAGACGGCGGGGGTGGGCGTGTAGCCGTCGCCGCTGTCGATGAGCACGGTGACGCCGCCCGCGGCGAACACCTCCAGCGCGGTGACCCTCGCGGGCTCGGACAGGGCGTGGGTGTCGGCGCCGAGGAAGAGGGGGCCGTCGGTGCCCTGGGCCGCGCGGTACTCGCAGATGGCCTGGCTGGTGGCGGCGATGTGGTCCTCGTTGAAGGCGGTCGCCAGGGACGAACCCCGGTGCCCGGAGGTGCCGAACGCCACCCGCTGTGCCGGGTCGGCCGGGTCCGGGTGCAGTGCGTAGTACGCCGTGGCCAGCCGGGCCACATCGACAAGGTCCTCGGGACCGGCCGGCCGGCCGGCTCGCTCGTGCGGCATGAGTCCGTTCCTCCGCGTCGTCGGTTCGATCGCTCACCGCCCATCTTTCCTCGTCAGGGCCCTGACACGCGAGTGCACCCCGCCCTATGATCCAGTGCTCCGATCTCCACGCGGTGCCGCCGCCCGTGCGGGGCGCCTTCCACAGACAGGTCTTCCACCGTGACCGGATCCGCCGCCCAGGCTCCTTGGTTCCTCGCGCGTTGCGCGCAGTTCGCCGTGCCGGTGGCGGCCGGTGTCGAACTGGTCCGGGCGCTGAAGGTCCGTGCCCATCTGCTGCATCCGTCGGCCACGCCGGCCGCCGACTCCGGCCGGGTGTCGATGATGTTCGTGTATGTGATGACGGCGGCGGTCGTGCTGTTCCTCGTGTGGTTCGCCCGCTGCCGGCGCAACGCCGAGCTTCTCTCGCCCGGAGCGGTGCGCGGCTCGGCCGCGTGGGCCGTTCTCGCCTGGCTGCTGCCGGGAGTCAACCTCTGGGCTCCGCGCAGGCTGCTGCTCGACGTGCAGCGCGCGAGCGGCCCGGCCGGCGCGGACCCGGGCCGCGGGGATGTCCTGGTGAACGTGTGGTGGGCGGCCTGGTTCGGGCACAAGGCTCTGTCCCTGGCGGACATGAACCTGGGCGACGGCACCTCGCTGCCGCTGCTCGTGGCGGCGCAGGCCCTCGACCTCCTGGCCGCCACCCTGGCGGGCGTCCTGATCCAGCGCATCACGGCACGGCAGGCCGCCGGGCTGGGTTCGGGACTCCCGGCACCCCTGCCCGTCGACCTGCCGCACGCGTCGTAGCACCGGTGCGTCAGCCGATGTGGTAACTGTCCCCGTACACCTTCCAGTCGAGGGGGGTGTTCAGGTCGAGGTTGCCCTTGCGCAGGAAGACCCGCTGCTCGGTGTCGACACGGCTGGTGTCGCTGTGTGCCTCCTCCTGCTTCATGGCCCACACCCGGGCGTCGAGGAAGGCGTTGAGGTACGTCGTCTCGTCGCCGCCCTGCGCCGGCGGCTTGGCGCTGCGCAGGGCCCGCTTGCGGATGTTGCGGAAGCTTGTCGGGTCGTCGCCGTCGCCGTGCATGACGAGGGCGTCGTAGTAGCAGAACTGGCCGAGCGCCCGCAGGCCGTCCGCCTTGCCCTGGGCGACCGCGGGGTTGAAGTAGACGCGGTCGCGCTCGTCGTTCTGACACTGCTGGAACACCGTGTCCTGGGCGGCCTTGCGCCAGTCCTTGGGGAAGTTCGGGTCCAGGCCCTCGTGGGAGTCGGTGCCGTTGACCTTGCGCAGGGCGGGCAGGTACTTGGCGAGGACGTTGCCGGGCTTGCGGTCGGCGTAGAGCTGGACCAGGTCGAGCATGTCGCCGGTGCCGGAACAGAAGCCGATGATGCCGCCGGTGTAGCCGCGTCCGTCGGCGATGTCCTCGATGTACTTGTACTGGGCCTTCCAGTCGAGCGAGGAGTTCTCCGCGCTCGACACCAGTTCCATGGCGATCTCCTTCTTCGCCGGGTCGTCGAGGCCCGACGACGCCGCCGCCGGTGCGGCGGTCGCGCGCTGGGACGCGAGCAGGGCGCCGGAGGCAACGGTGGCGCCGAGCAGGGCGACGACGGTCCGGCGGGATATGGGTGTGGGGGCTGCGGTCTCGCGGTCTGGGTTCACCACAGGGCTCCAAGCGGGAGTGGGGGGTGGGTCGTTGGTCCGTGCCAGATACTGGTAGGAAAGTTTCCTATCAAATGCGGGCGGACTCGGTAACAGGCTCGCGAGAAGTTCGTAGGATCGAACGAGGACGCTGTCGGAGGAGCGTGCCTCAGGTGGGCCGCACGCCGTCCCGTTGCTGCTCGGAGTCGTACAACTGCCGTGACACCGTCATCAGTTCGCGCTGCTCCTCACGCGAACCGACCATCGGCATCGTCACCGGTGGCCGTGACCAGCGCGGCGGTCACCAGCGGGGTGGTGCCGCCGAACGCGGAGACGGCGACGTTGAAGCCGATGCCCATCGCCGCGTAGCGGACGGCGGTCGGGAACAGGGCGGGCAGCGTGGCCGCGCTCGGCGCGGCGAAACAGGCCAGCAGGGTGGCCAGGAGCAGTACACCGAGGATCGGCGGCCAGGTGCCGTGCGCCTTGATCAGCTGAAACGCGGGCACGGCCAGCACGATCATCGCGGCGGCGGCGACGCCGTAGACGGGCCGCCTGCCGACGCGGTCGCTGAGCCGGCCGAGGAAGGTGATCAGTACGACGATCCACAGCATGCCGACGAGCACCAGGAGGTCCGCGGAGCCGCTGGAGCGCTTCAGGGTCTCGGTCTG
The DNA here is from genome assembly GCF_053596375.1 of Streptomyces sp. NPDC001709. NCBI lineage: Bacteria > Bacillati > Actinomycetota > Actinomycetes > Kitasatosporales > Streptomycetaceae > Streptomyces > Streptomyces sp. NPDC001709. Next base: position 44,601 of record NZ_JBSFGB010000028.1, read on the forward strand.
ATAGGTCGGCAGATAGCCGGTGACCATGTAGTTGGTGACGTTGTACGGCAGCACCAGGCCCATGCAGACCAGCAGGGGCCTCCAGTGGCTGCGGACGATGTCCTTGAACTCGCTGCGCGCCGATTCCTGCGCCAGGGCCTTCTCGTGCTCGTCCAGCTGCTGCCGGAAGGCCGGGGACTCCTCCAGCCGGAGCCGCATGTACAGGCCGATCACACCGAGCGGCCCGGCGACCAGGAATGGGACGCGCCAGCCCCAGGACAGCATCTGGGAGTCCGTCAGGGCGAGATTGAGCACGGTGACCAGGGCCGAGCCGAGGGCGTAGCCGACGAAGGTGCCGAAGTCGAGCCAGCTGGAGAGGAATCCGCGCCTGCGGTCCGGCGAGTACTCGGCGACGAAGGTGGTGGCGCCGCCGTACTCCCCGCCAGTGGAGAAGCCCTGGACCATACGGGCCAGCAGGAGCAGCACGGGCGCGGCGATGCCGATCGTGCCGTAGCCGGGGACGACACCGATGGCGAAGGTGCCGACCGCCATCATGATCATGGTGGTGGCCAGCACCTTCTGCCGGCCGATCCGGTCGCCGAGCGGCCCGAACACCAGGCCGCCGAGCGGCCTGACGACGAAGGCCCGTCGCCCTTGCCGAAGGCCCTGCGGCCCTGGCGGAGCCGGTCGGTCAGCTCCTCGCGGACCTGGCGGGGCAGCCGATTCAGAAACGGAACCGCACAATCCCATCCGGGACGGCGGTTGGACTTGCGGGGCGCGCGGGCGCAGGGTGGACGAGCCCGTCCGCACACGGAGGGGCAACCCCTACCGCACCACCCGGAGAAAGACCCGATGACCCACGTCGCGGACCCCGCACGCTACGACGGCACCATGCGCTACCGGCGCACCGGCCGCTCGGGGCTGGACCTGCCCGTCCTGTCCCTGGGCTACTGGCACAACTTCGGCGACGACCGCCCCTTCGAGACCCAGCGCGAGATCGCCCTGCGCGCCTTCGACCTCGGCATCACCCACCACGACCTGGCCAATAACTACGGCCCGCCGTACGGCGCGGCCGAGCTGAACTTCGGCCGGCTGCTGCGGCGGGACCTCGCGCCGTACCGGGACGAGCTGGTGATCTCCACGAAGGCCGGCTGGGACATGTGGCCCGGCCCCTACGGGCAGGGCGGCGGCTCCCGGAAGTATGTGCTGGCCTCGCTGGACCAGTCGCTGCGCCGGATGGGCGTGGACTACGTGGACATCTTCTACTCCCACCGGCTGGACGCGACCACGCCGCTGGAGGAGACGATGGGAGCGCTCGACACCGCCGTACGCCAGGGCAAGGCGCTGTACGTCGGCATCTCCTCCTACGACGCCGAGCGCACCCGGCAGGCGGCGGCGATCCTGCGGGACCTGGGCACCCCGCTGCTGATCCACCAGCCGTCGTACAGCATGCTCAACCGCTGGATCGAGACCGACGGCCTGCTGGACGCGGCCCGGGAGGAGGGCTTCGGGGTCATCGGCTTCACGGCGCTGGCCCAGGGCCTGCTGACCGGTCGCTACCTGGACGGAGTGCCGAAGGACTCCCGGGCGGCGCGCGGCACGTCGCTCGACGCCTCCTGGCTGACGGACGACATGCTGCGACGGCTGCGCGCCCTGAACGAGATCGCGGCCCGGCGCGGTCAGACGCTGGCGCAGCTGGCGCTGGCCTGGGCGCTGCGCGACGAGCGGGTGACATCGCTCGTCATCGGCGCCTCCCGCACCGAGCAGCTGGAGCAGAACGTCGCCGCACTGGAGAACCTCGCCTTCACGGCGGAGGAGCTGGCCGAGATCGACAAGTACGCGACCGACGGCGGTGTGGACCTGTGGCGCGAGGCCCGGCTGGGCCGGCTCGGGTGACCGGCGCGATGCCGCTCGGGCAAGAAAATGGCACTCAGTGACATCCACTACTGACATCAGGGGATAAATCCGACATAATGGAGGTCGTACGGACAGCGTTGTCATGGCGCGACTGCGCCTTCACGTTCTCCCGCGACTTCCAAGGAGCCGCTCCCCCTATGGCACACGGAGCCCATCGCAGCCCCCTCCTGCCTCCCCGCCCCGACCTGGGCCTCGCCCGTGACTGCGAGGTGTGCCTCGGCTGGGGCACCGTCGTCACCCGCGACGGGGACCACGAGCTGTGCCACATGTGCCAGGCCGCTTTCGACGACGAGGACACGTTCCACTCCGAGTCGTAGGCGCAGCCCCGCGGGCCCGGCCCGCTGATCCCGGCGACGTACCGTTGATGCATGGCCGCCCCTCCGCTACCGGGTCCGCTGGCGCATCTGGCGCCGCTGCTCGGCCACTACGGCTACTGGGCCGTGGGGGCCGTGGTCCTGGTGGAGGACTTCGGTGTGCCCGCACCCGGCGAGACGATCCTGCTGGCCGCCGGGGTGTACGCGGGCGCGGGGCGGCTGAACGTCGTCGCCGTGGCAGCCATCGCGTTCGCCGCGGCGGTCATCGGGGACAACATCGGCTATCTGATCGGCCGGACCGGCGGGCGGGCCTTCGTGCACCGGTGGGGGCGGTACGTCTTCCTGACACCGAAGCGGTTCGAGGCCGCCGAGGCCTTCTTCGGCCGGCACGGCGGCAAGATCGTGACCGTGGCCCGGTTCATCGAGGGCCTGCGCCAGGCCAACGGCATCATCGCCGGCACCACGGGCATGCACTGGCGCCGCTTCCTCGCCTTCAACGTACTCGGCGCCGCCCTGTGGGTCGGCCTGTGGACGGCCCTGGCCTACCAGGTGGGCAGCCACATCACGACCGTCTACGACGAGGTCTCGCGCTACCAGCTGTACGTTCTCATCGCCGTCGCCGCTCTGATCGCCACGTTCGCCGCATGGCACGTCGTACGACGGCGACGCGAGCGCTGACCCCGTTCAGGCGGGCAGCTCATCCGGCACGCGGCGGCTGCCCAACACCCGTATCGGACACCGGCGTTGCCGCCCTCCGGTCCGGCCCCGCCTGCCCGGTGTCGTTCTCGGCACGCTCGTGGCTGCCGCGCAGGGCGGAGGCGAGCGCGGAGACCAGGGCCATGGCGGCGGCGACACCGAAGACGACGGTCAGGCCGTGGTGGAAGGGTCCGGAGACGAGCCCCGGGAAGAAGGTGTGCCCGGTGAGAGTGGCGCGCTGGGCGGCCGTCAGGTGGTCCAAAGTGCCGCCGCCACCGAGCAGATGGCCGATCGGGTTGTCGCCCAGGAACGTGGCGAACAGGGTGCTCACCGGCGGCAGCGAGGCCACCTCGTGTGCGGTCCCGGCGGGCACGCCGTGCGCCTGGAGTCCGCTGCCGAGCGTCTTCGGCAGGGAATCCGCGAGGCCGGAGACCATCAGCGAGAAGAAGACACCGATGGACAGGGCCGTGCCCGAGTTCTGGAAGGTGGAGCGCATCCCGGAGGCCACGCCCCGGTAGCGGGCGGGCACGCTGCCCATGATCGATGAGGTGTTGGGCGAGGAGAACATGCCCTGGCCAAGGCCGTTGAGCAGCAGCAGCGCGGCGAAGAGGCCGTAGCCGAAGTTCACCGGCAGGGCCAGCAGGCCGAGGAAGGAGCCGGCCACGACGATCAGCCCGGCCGTGGAGAACAGGCGGGCGCCGAACCGGTCGGACAGGTAGCCGGAGACGGGGCCCGCGACGAGGAAGCCGAGGGTGAGCGGCAGCATGAAGATGCCGGCCCACAGCGGGGTGTCCTCGAAGTCGTAGCCGTGCAGCGGCAGCCAGATGCCCTGCAGCCAGATGATCAGCATGAACTGGAGTCCGCCGCGGGCGATCGCGGTCAGCAGGGCGGCCAGGTTCCCGGCGGCGAACGCCCGCACCTTGAACAGCGACAGCCGGAACATGGGCTCGGGGACCCGCATCTCGACGCGAGCGAACACCAGCAGCAGGAACACGCCGCCGATCAGTCCTGTGAGCACCCACGGGTTGGTCCAGCCGGTGGGGTGGCCGCCGTAAGGCTGGATGCCGTACGTGATGCCCGCGAGCAGGATGCCGGCGCCGAGGGCGAAGGTGAGGTTGCCGAGCCAGTCGACACGGCCGCGTCCGCCGGCCGCGGTCTCGCGCAGGCTCAGATACGACCAGACGGTGCCGGTGACGCTGACCGGGACGCTCACCCAGAACACCGCCCGCCAGTCGACCGCGGCCAGCAGACCACCGGCGAGCAGGCCGAGGAACTGCCCGGCGAGCGCGGTGATCTGGTTGATGCCGAGGGCCATGCCGCGCTGCCGGGCCGGGAAGGCGTCGGTGAGGATGGCGGCCGAGTTGGCGGTGAGCATGGAGCCGCCGAAGGCCTGCACGATGCGCCACAGGATCAGCCACAGCGCGCCCGCGCCCGCCCGGAACGGGTCGAGGGACAGGGCGACGGAGGCGCATGCGAAGACCAGGAAGCCCAGGTTGTAGATGCGGACCCGGCCGAACATGTCGCCGAGCCGGCCGAGGACGACCACCAGGACCGCCGAGACCAGCAGATAGCCGAGGATCATCCACAGCAGGTAGCCGATGTTGCCGGCGGCGAGCGGGTCGAGGCCGATCCCGCGGAAGATCGCCGGCAGCGAGATGATCACGATGGAGGCGTCCATCGTGGCGATCAGTACGCCGAGCGTGGTGTTGGACAGGGCGACCCACTTGTAGCCGGGGCCCGGGGGCATGTCCCGCTGCCGGGCGGAGCGGGCGAGCAACCGGGCACGCAGACCCGCGGCGGGTGCCTGGCCGTTCGGGTCCGCTGCGCCGGTCATATCCGCTCCGCCAGCCGGTCGAGCAGGGGCAGGGCGTCGCTCAGGGCCTGCCGCTCCTGGGGGGTGAACTCGTCCAGGGCGTGGACGAGACGGGCCACGGACTCGGAGCGGCGCTGCTCCAGCACGGTCCGTCCCTCGTCGGTGATGGAGACGATGGCCCGGCGGCCGTCGGCCGTGTCGGGGGTACGGCTCACCAGCCGGCGTTGTTCGAGTCCGGCGAGCGTTCCGGCCATCGCCTGCGGCCGGACCCGTTCGAGTTCGGCCAGCGAGCCGGGCGAGTCCGGCCCGGTACGGGCCAGCCGGGCCAGTACCGAGACCCCGGACAGCGTGACGTCCCCGACCCCGTGCGCCTGGCGCAGTCGGCGGACGATCCGGCCCATGGCCAGCCGCAGCTCGGCGGCGAGTGCAACCGTGTCCATGGTTATTAACGATAGGTTTATCAGTCTGGACTGTTCAACCAAGAGTAAGCAATCACGAGCAATCGGAGGATTCGGCAGGGCCGTCCCCTTGATCGTCGGTCCAGCGGGTAGCCGGGAAGGGCGGGGCGATCCCGCGTGTACCGGAAAGGACCCTGCACCCGGAGGAAATGGGCGACGACGTATGGACTTCCCGCTCAGGGCGCATGCGACCACGCAGGCCCGGCCCGAGCCCGCGCGCTGCGGGCGCGCCTGGGACGCCGGCGCTGTCGGCATCGGCGACGCCAGGGACGCCGTCGCCGCCCTGCTCTCCCGGGTACGGCCCGCGCCCGCACGGCGCGCGGTGCAGGATGCCCAGATCGTCGTCAGCGAACTCGTCACCAACGCGGCCCGGCACGCCCCCGGCCCGTGTGCCCTGCACCTGTCGCTGCTGCCCGATGCCACCGCGCTGCGCATCACGGTGACGGACACCTCCACCGCCCTGCCCCACCGGCGCCCTCCCGATCCCCGCCGCATCGGCGGGCACGGGCTGCATCTCGTGGCGGTGCTCTCCCGGGGGCTCGAGGTGACCCGGCTGCCCCACGGCAAGCGGGTCACGGCCACCGTGCCGCTCACCGCCGAGGAGGTGTGAACGGCCCCTCCCCGGGGCGGGTCACGCCCGGGCGAGGCGGTCCAGGAACCGGCCGACCAGGTCCAGGCCGGTGCGCAGGACCCGGGTGTCGTCGGCGAAGCCGATCCGCACGGTGTGCTCGATGCCGAACGCGGCGCCGGGGGTGACCATCACGCCGGTCTCCGCCAGCAGGCGGGTGCAGAACCCGTAGGAGCCGATGGGGGCGTGGTAGCGCAGCAGTGCGGTGGCGCCCGAGGCGGGCCTGACGTAGCCGACGTCGTCGCGGCCGCCGACCCATGCGACGGAACGCAGCTGCTGGCGCCCGGGCAGAGTGCCGTGATCGGCAGCGACCAGCAGTACGCCTACCGCAACGACGACGCCGAACCCGTCGTGTTCATGCGGGTCGTCACCGGCGCCTGACGGGCTCCCGGAACACCGGGCGCCGTTTCGGACGGGCGGACGCAGGGCACCCGTGCCACGCTCGAGGGAGAGCACCGAGAGTGAGGGCCCCGGTACGGGTGCGGGCAGTGATGCTGCCCGCAGTGCTGTTCCTGGTCGCCACCCGGCGGGCCAGCGAGGAGGTACGGCGATGAGGGACGGCGGCGAGGCCCGCGCCCATCTGTGGTACGGCCCGGAGCCGGACGTGACCGGTGCCTCCGGCTACCCGGACGCCCCGCCGAGGCTGGGCTTCTTCACCGACACCTCGGTGTGCATCGGCTGCAAGGCCTGCGAGGTGGCGTGCAAGGAGTGGAACGCCGTCCCGGAGGACGGCCTCGAACTGACCGGCATGTCGTACGACAACACCAAGAGCCTGGGCGCCGACACCTGGCGGCACGTGGCCTTCATCGAGCAGCGCAAGCCGTTCGGCGGGCAGGAGCCCGGGGTCGCGCACGACGACGTCGACGTCTTCGCCGCCGCCGCGCGACTCGGCACCGATGCCTCCTCCCCCGGCCCGGGTGCGACCGCTCCCCCGCCCGGGCAGGCACCCGGAGGCGCTCCCGCCGGGCAGATCGCCCCCATCTCCCCGGACGGCCGCACCGAGTTGCGCTGGCTGATGGCCTCCGACGTGTGCAAGCACTGCACGCACGCCGCCTGCCTGGACGTGTGCCCGACCGGCGCGCTGTTCCGCACCGAGTTCGGCACCGTCGTCGTCCAGCCGGACGTCTGCAACGGCTGCGGCTACTGCGTGCCCGCCTGCCCGTACGGCGTCATCGACCAGCGCAAGGACGACGGCCGGGTGTGGAAGTGCACTCTGTGCTACGACCGCCTCGGCGTCGGCATGGAGCCCGCCTGCGCCAAGTCCTGCCCTACGGACTCCATCCAGTTCGGCCCCCTGGAGGAACTGCGGGAGCGGGCGCGGGCCCGGGTGGCGCAGCTGCACGCGGCCGGCGTGACCGACGCGCGGCTGTACGGCGAGAGCCCGGACGACGGGGTCGGCGGCAACGGGGCGTTCTTCCTGCTGCTGGACGAGCCGGAGGTGTACGGCCTGCCCCCGGACCCGGTGGTCACCACCCGCGACCTGCCCGCCATGTGGCGGCACGCGGCGCTGGCCGCCGCCTCGCTGGCCGCCCTCGCCCTCGGCAGCTTCGCGAGGAGGTCCCGATGAGCGAATCCGACGTCACCCGGGACGGCGTCCAGGGGGTACGGCCAGGCCGGGAGGCGCCGACGGGCTCTGGTGGCGGCCGCCGCCGGGGCCGGCGCGGGCGGGGCGAGGAGCCGATGGTTCCGGACGCCGCGTTCTCGTCGTACTACGGCAAACCCGTGCTGAAGAAGCCGACATGGAAGCCCCTGGACATCGCCGGGTACCTGTTCCTCGGCGGGCTGGCCGGGGCGTCCTCGCTGCTGGCGGCCGGCGGGCAGCTCACCGGGCGGCCGGGGCTCGCGGCACCGGCGAAACTCGGGGCGGCCGGGGCCATCTCCCTCTCGCTGGCCGCGCTGGTGCACGATCTGGGCCGCCCGGCCCGGTTCCTCAACATGCTCCGGGTCCTGAAGCCCACCTCCCCGATGAGCGTGGGTTCCTGGCTGCTCGTGGGGTACGCGCCGGCGGCGCTCACCGCCGCGGCCACCGAGGCGGCGGGCCGCTACCGGCTGCTGGGCTCGGCCGCCACCGCGGCCTCCGCCGTCCTGGGCCCGGCGGTGGCGACGTACACCGCGGTACTGCTCTCGGACACGGCGGTGCCCACCTGGCACGAGGGCCACCGGGAGCTGCCCTTCGTGTTCGCCGGATCGGCGGCCACCGCGGCCTCCGGGCTGGCTCTGGCCGCGGCACCGATCGCCCAGGGGGGTCCCGCCCGCCGAATGGCCGTCCTCGGAGCCGCCCTGGAACTGGGCGCGTTCCGGACGATGAAGCGGCGCATGGGCCTCGCGGCCGAGCCGTTCGAGCGGGGCAGGCCCCACCTGTTGCTGCGGGCCGCGGAGGCACTCACCGCGGGCGGAGCGGCCCTTGCCCTCGTCTCCGGGCGACTGCGCGACCGCCGTCTGGCCGTGGCCGCCGGTACCGCGCTGCTCACCGGCTCGATGGCCCTGCGCTTCGGCGTGTTCCACGCCGGGGTGGCGTCGGCCGAGGACCCGAGGTACACGGTCGTACCCCAGCGGGAACGGCTGGCGGCACGCGGCCGTTGAGGACAGGGCCGAGGCGCCGATCCGGGCCCCGGGTCCGGCAGGGCGGTCACGTCCGGCCGGGGCACTGCGCGCCTCACCGCGGAGCGGGATGCCGTGGCCGCGGGCATGCTGGGAAAGAGGGGCCCACCGAGCGGGAGGAGTGGCTGTGGGCGTACGCACCTGGATCGGCTCCTGGCCGGTCTACCGCCAGCTGAAGGGCACCGATCCACTGGGCCGGGGCGCCGCGGCGAAGAGCGGGCGCAGCGAGCGGCTGGAGCCCCGGGTGGCCGCCGCCGACCGGGTGGTGAAGTCCGTCTGCCCGTACTGCGCGGTGGGCTGCGGCCAGAACGTGTACGTCCAGGACGAGAAGGTCACCCAGATCGAGGGCGATCCGGACTCCCCCATCTCGCGCGGCCGGCTGTGTCCCAAGGGCGCGGCGAGTCTCCAGCTGACCACCGGGGACGCCCGCGAGCACCAGGTCCTCTACCGGCGCCCGCACGGCACCGCGTGGGAGCGCCTGGACCTCGACACGGCGATGGAGATGATCGCCGACCGGGTGATCGAAGCGCGCCGCGCGGGCTGGCAGTGGGAGGTCGACGAGACCCGCACCCGGCGCACCCTCGGCATCGCGAGCCTCGGCGGGGCCACGCTCGACAACGAGGAGAACTATCTGATCAAGAAGTTGTTCACCGCGCTCGGCGCGATCCAGATCGAGAACCAGGCGCGCGTTTGACACTCCTCCACCGTTCCCGGTCTGGGAACCTCGTTCGGACGCGGCGGCGCGACCACCTTCCAGCAGGACCTGCAGAACGCGGACTGCATCGTCATCGAGGGCTCGAACATGGCCGAGTGCCATCCGGTCGGGTTCCAGTGGGTGATGGAGGCCAAGGCGCGGGGCGCGAAGGTGATCCACGTCGATCCGCGGTTCACCCGCACCAGCGCGCTGGCCGATGTGCACGTGCCGCTGCGGGCGGGCAGCGACATCGCCTTCCTCGGCGGGATCATCCACTACGTCCTGGAGCACGAGAAGTACTTCCGGGACTATGTCGTGGCGTACAGCAACGCCCCGGTGATCCTGCGGGAGGACTTCCGCGACACCGAGGATCTGGCGGGCGTCTTCTCCGGCCTCGACGCCGGCAACCGCCGCTACGACAACGCCAGTTGGCAGTACGCGGGCACCGAGATGCAGGCCGCGTCCGGCGAGCGCGACCAGGAGTACGAGGAACGCACCGGCGGCGGCCGTTCGGTGTCCGAGGCGGCACGCGGCGAGGCGCACGGCGCCGGGGGCGCGGTGATCGGCGAGGGCGTGCCCGAGCGGGACGAGACGCTGACCCATCCGCGCTGTGTCTTCCAGGTGCTCAGGCGGCACTACGCCCGCTACACACCAGAGCTGGTCGAGCAGGTCTGCGGGGTGCCGCAGGAGCTGTTCCGGCAGGTGTGCGAGCTGGTCACGCGGAACTCCGGGCGCGAGCGGACCACGGCCTTCGCGTACGCGGTCGGCTGGACGCAGCACACGGTGGGCGTGCAGTACATCCGCGCGGCGGCGGTGCTGCAGACCCTGCTCGGCAACATCGGCCGGCCCGGCGGCGGCATCCTGGCGCTGCGCGGGCACGCCTCCATCCAGGGCTCCACCGACATCCCGACCCTGTTCAACCTGCTGCCGGGCTACATCCCGATGCCGCACGCCCACCAGGACCAGGACCTCGCCGCCTTCGTGGAGGCCGAGGCGGCGCACAAGGGCTACTGGGGCAACATGCGCTCGTACCTGGTGAGTCTGCTCAAGGCGTACTGGGGTGACGCGGCGACCGACGCCAACGACTTCTGCTTCGACTACCTGCCGCGGCTGACCGGTTCCCACTCGGCGTACGAGACGACGATGGCCCAGCTGGAGGGCGTGTGCAAAGGCTACTTCCTGTTCGGTGAGAACCCCGCGGTGGGCAACGCCAACTCCAAGCTGATGCGGCTCGGCATGGCGAACCTGGACTGGCTGGTCGTCCGTGACTTCTCGCTCATCGAGTCGGCGACCTGGTGGCAGGACGGCCCCGAGATCGAGACCGGGGAGCTGCGCACCGAGGACATCCGCACCGAGGTGTTCTTCCTGCCGGCCGCCGCGCACACCGAGAAGGACGGCAGCTTCACCAACACACAGCGGCTGCTGCAGTGGCACCACCAGGCGGTCGAGCCACCCGGCGAGTCGCGCAGCGACCTGTGGTTCGCCTACCACCTGGGGCGGATCATCCGGGAGAAGCTCGCGGGGTCCACCGACGAGATGGACCGGCCGGTGCTCGATCTGGCCTGGGGCTATCCGACGAAGGGCCGGCTTGCCGAGCCGGACGCGGAGGCCGTCCTCGCCGAGATCAACGGCCATGACGCCGAGGGCCGTCCGCTCTCCTCGTACGAGCAGCTGAGGCCCGACGGCTCGACGACCTGCGGTTGCTGGATCTACTGCGGTGTCTACGCCGGCGGGGTCAACCAGGCCGCCCGCCGCAGGCCCGGCCGGGAGCAGGACTGGGTGGCGGCCGAGTGGGCGTGGGCCTGGCCCGCCAACCGCCGGATCCTGTACAACCGCGCCTCCGCCGACCCGCAGGGCAGGCCCTGGAGCGAGCGCAAGGCGCTGGTGTGGTGGGACCCGGACAAGGGCGAGAGCGGCGAGTGGTCCGGGCACGACGTGCCCGACTTCAAGAAGGACAAGTCGCCCGATCACCGGCCGCCCGCGGACGCGACCGGTCCGCAAGCGCTGTCCGGCACCGATCCGTTCATCATGCAGGCCGACGGCAAGGCCTGGCTGTACGTGCCGTCCGGGCTCACGGATGGCCCGCTGCCGGCCCACTACGAGCCGCAGGACTCGCCGTTCCCGAACCTGCTGTACGACCAACAGCGCAATCCGGTACGGCAGTTGATGCCCACGTTCCCCGACAACCGGTACCAGCCGAGCGGTGACGAGCCCGGCTCACGGGTGTTCCCGTACGTGGCGACCACCTACCGGCTCACCGAGCACCACACGGCGGGCGGCATGTCCCGCTGGCAGCCCTATCTGGCCGAGCTGCAACCGGAGTTCTTCTGCGAGGTCTCCCCGGAGCTGGCGGCCGAGCGGGGCCTGGAGCACACCGGGTGGGCGACGATCGTCAGCGCCCGCGGGGTGGTCGAGGCGCGGGTGCTGGTGACCGACCGGATGGCGCCGCTGATCGTGCAGGGACGCCGGCTGCACCAGGTGGGGCTGCCGTACCACTGGGGTCCCAACGGCTACACCACCGGGGACGCGGCCAACGAGCTGCTGCATCTGTCCCTGGACCCGAACGTCCACATCCAGGAGTCGAAGGCGTTCGCCGTGGACATCCGCCCGGGACGGCGACCGCGCGGTCCGGCCTCGGTGGAGCTGGTACGGGCGTACCGGGCCCGGGCGGGCATCGACGAGCACACGGGAACGGAGCCGTAGCGGCTACCGGAGGACGATCGAGCAGGAGCCGCGCGGCACCAGCTCCCCCACCACCGGCGCTCCGGGCAGCTCGCCGGCGACGAGCAGCCCGCCGGAGGTCTGGGCGTCGGCCAGCAGCAGCCGGGTGTCGGCGTCGGCGTTCCCGAAGTCGGTGTGCGGGGCGACCCATTCGAGGTTGCGCCGGGTGCCGCCACTGACGTACCCGTCCCGGACGGCCTCCCGTGCCCCGTCCAGATACGGTACGGCGGCGGTGTCGACGACGGCGGTCACGCCCGATGCCCGTGCCAGCTTGTGGAGATGGCCGAGGAATCCGAACCCGGTGATGTCGGTCGCGCAGGTGACCCCGGCCGCGAGGGCGGCCTGTGCGGCGTCCCGGTTGAGTGCCGCCATCGTGGCGACGGCCTGCTCGAACCGCTCGCCGGTGACCTTGTGCCGGTTGTTCAGCACGCCCACGCCCAGCGGCTTGGTCAGCGAGAGCGGCAGCCCCGGCCGGCCGGCGTCGTTGCGCAGCAGCCGCGCGGGGTCGGCGAGGCCGGTGACGGCCATGCCGTACTTCGGCTCCGGATCGTCGACGCTGTGCCCGCCGCCCACATGGCAGCCGGCCTGGGTGGCGACGTCCAGTCCGCCGCGCAGCACCTCGCGGGCCAGGGCGAAGGGGAGCCGGTCGCGCGGCCAGGCCAGCAGGTTCACGGCGAGCACCGGCCGGCCGCCCATCGCGTACACGTCGGACAGGGCGTTGGCCGCGGCGATGCGCCCCCAGTCGTAGGGGTCGTCCACGACGGGGGTGAAGAAGTCGGCGGTGCTGACGATCGCGGTTCCCCGGTGCGTGACCACGGCGGCGTCGTCCCCGGTGGCGAGCCCGACGAGCAGTGGGGTGTCGCCGCCGGCGAGCCGGGGCACGGTCAGCCCGGCGACCACCTCCTCCAGCTGTCCGGGCGGGATCTTGCAGGCGCAGCCGCCGCCGTGGGCGTACTGCGTGAGCCGGACGGGCGCCTCGCGGATCGGTGGGGATGTCGATGCCATGGCGGCGGTCTCCTGGGGCAGTAGCCTGACGGGCGGTGGAGGCGTGTGGGTGCCTGGTGGCCCTCCCGGTCTTCAAAACCGAGGGGCCCGAGGATCTCGGGCCGGCGGGTTCGATTCCCGTCCGCCTCCGTGCTCCGCGTCCGTACGGCAGCGCCGGCGCTGCTCGTCGACGCGCTCGGTGTGGCCGCGGGCGTCCAGGAACTCCAGCAGCGGTACGGCCACCCGGCGGGTGGTGTCCAGCGCGCGCCGGGCCTCTTGAAGCGTGAACGGCTGGGGCAGGGTGCGCAGCACGGCGACGGCCTCGGCGGCGGCGCCGGGCAGCAGCACGATCCCGTCAGCGATCCGCAGCAGCGCGCCAGCCGTGACGGCGGCGGCCAACGCCCGGCGGTCCAGGCCCAGTTCGGCGAGCCGGCCGGCCTCGGGGGCGCGGAACGGCGTACGGGCGAGGTCCTGGCGTACGGCGTCCACGGCGGCTCGGACGGGCGGGGGGAGCGCGGGCCGGAGACTGTGCACCGTATACAACCGGCCTTGCCGACTGCGGAGTTGAGGTGCGGCTGCGGTCAGGGCGTCGACGAGGGACCGGTCGGGCAGACCGAGCATCCGGCGGGCCGCCTCGGCGGGCAGGCCCGGCTCCAGCGGGTGTTCCTTCGCGTACCGCGCGACCTCGCTGACGAGCCGGCCCTGGAGGGCGGTCCAGTACGCGCCGTCCGCCAGCCAGTCCCCGGCGACGGGGCGGACGGGGGCCGGGATACCCATCGCCAGCAGGTCGGCGCGCCGGATCAGTGTGCGGCGGCGCAGTTCGGCGGCGCCGTCGGGGTGGCCGGTGAGGGCGGCGAGCTCGGCGGCGCGGGCCCGGCCGGCACCGCGCCGGGTCAGCCGGGGCGGCCGTACGTCGAGGACGGTGACGCCGCAGGGCGTACGGCTCCCGCCCGGTTCGCGCAGCACCGCGCGGTCGCCGACCCGCAGGGGCAGGCCCCGGGCGAGGGTGAGCCGGGCGGTGTCCTCGCCGAGCGGGCGGACGGTGACGGGTACGGCGGCGGTGCCGATGTGCAGGGTGACCGAGCGGGGCAGCTCGTCCACGGGCTCGCCGGTGACCCGCACGTCGAGCACCTCGGTGCCGAGCCAGCGGTCCGGGGTGAGCAGCACCTGGCCCCGGCGCAGCGCGTCGTCGCCGTGGCCGTGCACATTGACCGCCACGCGGGCCACCCCGCTGACGGCGGTTCGCTCCTCGTGCAGGGTCTGCAGCCCGCGCACCCGGAGCACGGCCGAGCCGTCCCCGGTCACGAGCCGGTCGCCGACCCGCAGGGTGCCCGCGCCGAGGGTGCCGGTCACCACGGTGCCGTACCCATGCACGCTGAAGGCCCGGTCGAGCCACAGCCGCACGTCGGCGCCGGGGTCGGGGTCGGTCAACTCACCGGCGAGTCGGGCCAGTTCACGGCGCAGCGCGTCAAGTCCCGCACCGGTGACCGCGCTCACGGCGACCGCGGGCACCTTGCCGAGGGAGGTCCGGGCCAGCCGCTCGACGGCGTCGGCGCGTACGGCTTCGGGGTCGGCGAGGTCGCTGCGGGTCACCGCGAGGACGGCGTGCCGGACGCCGAGCGCGTCGAGGACGGCCAGGTGCTCCTGCGACTGGGGCTGCCAGCCCTGGTCGGCGGCGACCACGAACAGCACGGCGGGCACCGGCCCGACTCCGGCCAGCATGGTCGGTACGAAGCGTTCGTGTCCGGGCACGTCGACGAAGGCGAGCTGCTCCTCGTCAGGACCGGGCCGCGTCCACACGAATCCCAGGTCGAGGGTGAGTCCCCGGCGACGCTCCTCCGCGTACCGGTCCGGCTCCATGCCGGTGAGGGCCCGGACCAGGGCGGATTTGCCGTGGTCGACATGGCCGGCGGTGGCCATGACCCGCATCACGCCTGCCTCCCCGTCCCGTCCGCACGGCCTTGGACCCGCCCGATGGCGGCGTCGTCCGGCCCCGTCCGGGCGAGCTGCCCGCCGATCCGCGACGGCGTCGCCGGTCCAGCCGCGGCGGGCCGCGCCTCGTACCCCGACCGCGCCGCCCGGATCGCCTCGGCGAGCCGTTCGTCGTCCTCCGGCGGCACCGCGCGCAGATCCAGCAGGCAGCGGCCCGCCTCCAGGCGGCCGACGACCGGGACCCCGCCGGTGCGCAGCGCGACGCCGTACGGCTCGGGCAGCGAGAGTGCCGCGCTGGGCAGGGTGACTCCGGGGGCACCTCCGCCGCCGACGGTGGCGGCGGAGGTGACGGCCCGTACGTCGATGCCGTCGGCGGCGAGAGCGTGGGCGAGCCGGTCGGCGCGGGCGCGCAGGCGGGCAGGGTCGGCGGCGAGGGCGAGGGCGGTCGGGGCGGGCGGGCCGGCGAGGGTGGCCTCCAGCGCGGCCAGGGTCAGCTTGTCGACGCGCAGGGCGCGGGCCAGCGGATGCCGGGCGAGGGCGCTGACCAAGTCCGCGTCGCCGAGCAGCAGTCCGCACTGGGGGCCGCCGAGCAGCTTGTCGCCGCTCGCGGTGACCAGCGAGGCACCGGCGCGAAGCTGGGTCCCGGCGTCCGGTTCCCCGGGCAGCGCCGGATGCGGAGCGAGCAGTCCGGAGCCGATGTCGACGACGACCGGGACGCCGAGGCCGCTGAGTTCGGCGGTCTCGGCGGACCGGGTGAAGCCGGTGATACGGAAGTTGGACGGATGCACCTTGAGCACGAACCCGGTGCCGGGACCGATCACGGCGGCGTAGTCGGCGGCGGTCGTGCGGTTGGTCGTACCGACCTCGCGGAGCCGGGCGCCGGTCGAGACGAGCAGGTCGGGCAGGCGGAAGCCGTCGCCGATCTCCACCATCTCGCCACGGCTGACGACGATCTCCTTGCCGGCGGCCAGTGCGGTGGCGGCGAGCACGAGCGCGGCGGCACCGTTGTTGACGACGTGGACCGCGCCGGCGGACGGCACGTGCCGGCGCAGGGCGGCGAGGGCGGAGCGGCCACGGCGGGCCCGGACGCCGGTCGCCAGGTCGAGTTCGACGTCCGTGGGTCCGGCGGCCTCCTGCACGGCCTGCCGGGCGGCGGCCGACAGCGGGGCCCGGCCGAGGTTGGTGTGCAGCAGCACGCCGGTGGCGTTGATCACCGGCCGCAGGCCGCTCGCGCCACTGGGCAACAGGGAGAGGGCCGTCTGCGGCACCTGCTCGGGCGGGATGCCGCCCTCGCGGGCCCGCTGCTGCGCCGCGCGCACGGCGGTCTTCACCACGTCGGCACCGAGCCGCTCCACCGCCGTGGCCAACCGGGGGTCGCGCAGCAGGTCGTCGGTGCGCGGGATACGGCGGCGTGCGTCGGCGGCGCCCGGCGGCTGCACGGTCGTGCCGTCGTGGGTCGTGTCGTCGTGGGGCGCGCTGTCGTGGGGCGCGCCGCCGCCGATCGCGCCGCCATGGATCGCGCCGGTATGGATCGCGCCGTCATGGGTCATGCCGTCGTGGGGCGCGCCGTCAGGCGGATTCGCGTGGCCGGAGCGTGAGCCGGCAGCCCCGGTCCGTCGGTCCGCCGCGCCCACCGTCCGCTGCTCCATGCCGCGCCCGTTCCTCCGCTTCGGCCCGTACCCGTTCCGGCTCCGACCATCGTCTCCCAGTGCCCCGGACCGGCCGTTCGACACGCCGGGCCGCAGGATCCGCCGGACAGGCCCTAAGGGGATGCCGTCGGCCAGGGCCGGTCGTTCGCCCCGTCGACGTTCTCGGTGTCCGGGTGCGGCCGGGGCGGCGGGGGCTCCCCGGCGGTGAGGTGTTCCAGTACCTCGACCAGTTCCTGGCAGGCCTTCTCCACCGAGCGCCGGGTGTTGCGCTGCTCGGTGATCAGAGCGGACAGCAGGAGCGCGGTCAGGGCCATGGAGCCGTTGAACGCCTGCAGCTTCGCCATGATCTCGATCCGGCTCAGCCCCGCGAAGGCCCCGGCGCCGTCCGTCGCGGCGACGGCGGCCAGCACCGACGTCAGCAGCGCGCACAGCACACTGCCGACGAGCTGGAAACGCAGGGCGGCCCAGATGAGGAGCGGATAGACGAGGAAGAGCACGCTGATGGAGTTGTAGACGGCCACGGGCACGAGAGAGCAGGCGACCACGGCCAGCGCGGTCGCCTCCTTCCAGCGGGCCGGGGACGGCGGCCAGCGCGCGCCGTGCAGCAACAGCAGTAGCGGGGTGACGAGCAGGACACCCATGGCGTCGCCGACCCACCAGGCCAGCCAGACGGGCCAGAAACTGTGCACGTCCAGCTTGTCGGTGGCGACGAGGAGGCCCACACCGGCGGTCGCACTGATCAGCATGGCTGTCAGTGCGCCCAGGAACACCAGGGCGACACCATCCCTCAACCGGCCGAGATCGAGGTGGAAGCGGGCCCGGCGCAGCAGGAGCGCCGCGCACACCGGTGCGCCCGTCTGGGCGGCGAGGGTGCCGAGCACGGTCAGGTGGGGGGTAGTGAGGGACATCACGGCGAAGAAGGCGCCGATCGTGATGCCGGGCCAGACGCGCAGGCCGAGGATCAGCAGGGCGGCGACGGCGACGCCGGTCGGTGGCCAGATGGGGGTGACGACGGCGCCCTCGACGGACAGCTGGCGCAGGAGTCCCAGCCGGGCCGCGCCGTAATAGCAGGCCGCGACGGCCAGTACCTGGACGGCGTAGCCGCCCGGCCGGCGCAGATCCTCGATACCCACCACAGCAGCAATCTCACACCGGCGGCCCCGGGTCGGCGAGGCGAGAGCCGGTGCGGTCCGGCCCTATGGCTGAATCCCGGAACGCGTGCGCGGCGGCCGGCCGTGCGCCGCAGCGCCGGACGCGGGTTCACAGGTGGCCGTCATGGCTGTTTCCGGGGCTTCCGGGGCTGTCCAGGCCGACGACCAGGACGGCGGCGTCGTCCTCGTGGCCGACGCTCTCCGCTCCCTTGATCACGGCGGCGGCCAGCGCGTGGGCCTCCAGGCCGGCCACGGCGGCGATACCGGCGAGGCGTACCACCTGGTCGAGGCCGTCCTCGATGTTCAGCGAGGGACCCTCCACCACGCCGTCGGTGAGCAGCACGAACACACCGCCGGTGGTGAGCCGGTGTCTACTCACCGGGAACTCCATGCCCTTCTCGATGCCGAGCGGCGGCCCTCCCTCGTCGTCGACGACACCGGACTTGCCGTCGGCCGTGGCCCACACGAACGGAATGTGGCCGGCCCGTGCGCTCTCCAGCACTCCGGTGGCCGGGTCGAGGCGCATGAAGGTGCAGGTGGCGAACAGGTCGCTGCCCAGGGAGAGCAGCAGCTCGTTGGTGCGGGCGAGGAGTTCGCCCGGCTCGCCGGTCACTGAGGCGAGGGCGCGCAGCCCGGCCCGCACCTGGCCCATGAAGGCGGCGGCCTCGATGTTGTGGCCCTGGACGTCGCCGATGGACAGCCCGATCCGGCCGTCGGGCAGGTCGAACGCGTCGTACCAGTCGCCGCCCACGTTGAGGCCGAGGTTGGCGGGTGTGTAGCGGACGGCGAGGTGCAGACCGGGTGCGGTGGGCAGGTCCCGGGGCAGCATGCCGCGCTGCAGGGCGATGGCCAGCTCGACCTGGGTGCGCTGCAGCTCCGCGCGCTCGCGGGCCTGGGCGGTGAGCGAGCCGAGTCTGGACAGCAGCTCGTCGCCTTCGTCCGAGGGGCGCTTGCGGGGCATCGGTCACTTCCGGCGGGGCGGTGGTCTGCGATGACCGGCCGCCTGAATTTTCGGCAAACGTCTAGATTTTACCTATACCGGATGATCTCGCCCCACGAGTGGGCCGCTGTACGGCTCCCGGTCAGCGCACCTCGGAGTCGATCCCGGTGATCACGGCTGGACCCAGAGGCGCGCTCCGCTCGTCCAGTCCCGCATCCCGGAGGGCGGAGCCGGCGAGCCGGCAGGCCTCCTCCTCAGCGTGCCGGCGGGTGTCCGCCCGGACGGTCAGGCGGAGGGTGAAGGTGTTGTCCTCGTTGACCCTGAGCACGTCCAGGCCCTCGGCGCTCCCCATCCGGGTGCCGTGCGGATCGGCGGGACTGAGCGCCGTGGCGAGGCGGGTCCGGGTGTCCGTCCCGATGTCCGCGGTGAAGGTGCCGGGAACGCTGATCACGTAGGTCGTCATGACGATCCTTTCCTCGGGCGTTCCCCCGCCTACCCCGATTCACGGCCGCACAACGCCTGCCGCGATCGACGGCGGGCTCGGCCACCGCCCGCCGGTCCGGGCCGGCGCCCTGCCGGTGACGTCGGCGCTCACCGCCCTGGGCGTGGCCCACCGGGGCGGGCGGGAGCGTCGGTCCGCGTGACGGGGTGGCGGTGGCTCACAGCGGCGAGTGGGCCACCGCCGTCACATAGGCGCCGAACAGCAGGGACACGACGGTGAGGCCGCTGTAGACGACCACGGCGTGGGCCGGCCGGACCCGCCAGGTCCGGACCAGTGCCCGGGCCATGGGAATGAGGAGCGGGAAGGCGGGCAGCAGGAAGCGCGGCTTGGAGGAGAAGGAACCCGAGCCGCCGACCACGAGGAGGACCAGGACTCCGGCGAAGACCACCAGGGCCAGCGGTGCGCGTTCCAGGCACAGCAGCGCGAACAGCAGCACGCCGGCCGCCACGATCACCAGGGCCACCGGATAGACCATGCCGCCGCCGTGCAGCAGCAGGGCTTTCAGGAAGCGCGCCGAGCCGAGGCCGAAGTCGAAGCGGGAGTCCCAGGCGCTCTGCACCTTGAAGTACCCGCCGAGCAGGTCTCCGGTCTGGTCGCCCACCCACAGCACGTAGCCGAGCCAGCCCAGCGGGGCCAGTACGGCACCGGCCCACAGGCTCACCGGGACCCGGCCGCGCAGCCGTAGCGCCTCGTAGCCGGCGGCGAGGGAGACGGCCACCGCGATCGCGAAACCGCTGGGCCGGGACAGGCCCGCCAGCGCGGCCAGGACACCGGCCCACAGCCAGCGGCCCTTGAGCACGCAGTACAGGGACCAGATGGCGAGCGCGGCGAACAGCGACTCGGTGTAGGCGATGGTCAGCTCGACGGAGTGCGGCATGGCGGCCCACAGTGCGACCAGCGCCGTGGCGACCCCGCGCCCGTAGAGGTGGTGGCCGATGACGTACACGCCGTATGCCGCGACGCCCGCCGCGATCCAGGAGATGAGCAGCGCGGCCTGGCCGGGCGTGAACGGCAGGACCGTGGTCAGCGCCCTGATGAGCCCCGGATACAGGGGGAAGAACGCCCAGTCGGACTGGACGGCGCCCTGCGGGGTGATCCAGATCCGGTGGCCGTAGCCCTGGGCGGCGATGTGCAGGTACCAGCGGGAGTCCCACGAATGGGCGAAGCTCCTGACCAGCGAATGACCCCGCAGGGCGTTCGTGAGGATCACCACGAGGACCCCGGCGAGCCGTACGGCCGCGAACAGGGCGAGGGCTGGGAGCGCCCCCTCGCGGATCCCGCGCCGGGCAATCCCTGGCGGGCTCGGCGGACGAAGGGGCCGGGACGGGGCGGCGGCCGACTCGGGGCGCGGTACTGATGAGGTGCTCACTCTCTTGACCTTGGGCACGCCTGGTTAGACGTGCAATCCGCGACTCGGGTTTCTTACGTACTTCCACCCTGATTCAGGAATCAGTCAAGGAAAGGGTGCAAATCCCTTACTCAGCGCCCCTCGGCCTCTTCCGCCACCCCCGGAAGGAGCACGTGAGGGGTGTGGTTACCATATGAGCGCTGCCTAGCTCGAAAGATGGATCCGTGACTGTCAACGACGACTCGTTCACCAACTGGAAGATCCGCGAGGAGATCGCGGAGTCGATGATCCCGCTCATCGGGAAGCTGCACCGCGAGCGGGACGTGACCGTCCTGCTGCACAGCCGCTCCCTGGTGAACAAGTCGGTGGTCAGCATCCTCAAGACGCACCGCTTCGCCCGGCAGATCGACGGCGCGGAGCTGTCGGTCACCGAGACCATGCCGTTCCTGAAGGCACTGACCGACCTCGACCTCGGGCCCTCCCAGATCGACCTCGGCATGCTGGCCACCACCTACAAGGCCGACGAGCGCGGGCTGAGCGTGGCGGAGTTCACCGCCGAGGCCGTGGCCGGTGCCACCGGTGCCAACAAGATCGAGCGCCGTGAGCCGCGCGACGTCGTCCTGTACGGCTTCGGCCGCATCGGCCGGCTCGTCGCCCGGCTGCTGATCGAGAAGGGCGGCTCGGGCAACGGCCTGCGGCTGCGCGCCATCGTCGTGCGCGGCGGTGGCGGCCGGGCCGCCGAGGATCTCGTCAAGCGCGCCTCGCTGCTGCGCCGCGACTCCATCCACGGCCAGTTCCAGGGCACGATCACCGTGGACGAGGACACCAGCACGATCGTCGCCAACGGCAACGCGATCAAGGTGATCTACGCCGACGACCCGTCGGCCGTGGACTACACCGAGTACGGCATCCGGGACGCCATCCTCATCGACAACACCGGCAAGTGGCGCGACCGCGAGGGCCTGTCCAAGCACCTGCGCCCCGGCATCGAGAAGGTCGTGCTGACCGCGCCGGGCAAGGGCGACGTCCCGAACATCGTGCACGGCGTCAACCACGACACCATCAAGCCGGACGAGCAGATCCTGTCCTGCGCCTCCTGCACCACCAACGCGATCGTGCCGCCGCTGAAGGCGATGGACGACGAGTACGGCGTGCTGCGCGGCCACGTGGAGACCGTCCACTCGTTCACCAACGACCAGAACCTGCTGGACAACTACCACAAGTCCGACCGCCGTGGCCGCTCCGCGCCGCTCAACATGGTCATCACCGAGACCGGTGCCGCCTCCGCCGTCGCCAAGGCGCTGCCGGACCTCAAGGCGAAGATCAGCGGCAGCTCCATCCGCGTCCCCGTGCCGGACGTCTCGATCGCCATCCTCAACCTCCAGCTGGCCCGCGAGGCCACCCGCGAGGAGGTCCACGACTACCTGCGCGAGGTGTCGCTGACCTCGCCGCTCAAGCGCCAGATCGACTTCATCACGGCGCCCGACGCGGTCTCCAGCGACTTCATCGGCTCGCGGCACGCCTCGATCGTGGACGCCGGCGCGCTCAAGGTCGACGGCGACAACGCGATCCTCTACCTCTGGTACGACAACGAGTTCGGCTACTCCTGCCAGGTCGTCCGCGTCGTGCAGCATGTGTCGGGCGTGGAGTACCCGACGTACCCGGCGACGGCGGTCTGATCCCCCCTCGCCACTACGCGTACGGCCGCCGACCGGGGTTCCCGGTCGGCGGCCGTCGTGCTGGGGCGCGTGCGGTCAGGCCTTGGCGGGCTTGGCGCAGGCGCCCGCGGCACACGCGGTGAGCCACTGGTCGAAGTCGGCGTCGTAGCGGGTGCCGATGCCGTCGTGGTAGACGGCGTATCCGCCGGCGTAGTCACCGACGCGGAAGCGGGCGAGCATGCGCTGGAGGTCGTCGGGGTGTCGCTCGGCCATGTAGCGCACGGCGAGGTAGCCCCACGGGTAGGTGCGGATCACATCGCTGTTGTCGTAGGTGCTCTCGAAGAGGGTGCTCAGCTTGTACGTGTGCTTGGCCGCCTCCTGGGTCGCCTGGTCGTCGGCGAGGTTCCGGTAGCTGTAGGAGACGTACTCGGCCAGGCCCTCGATCCACCAGATGTCCGGCACGGAGATCTGCTGGCCGAAGTCGCCCTTCATGTCGTCGCGGCCGTCGAGGAAGTGCGTGTACTCGTGGTTGAGGTTCCAGATCCGGGCCGTGAAACCGTCGTCGTAGTTCTTCTGGTACATGATCGACGTGACGTGGTTGGCCGGGTTGGACGGGTCACCGTCCAGGGTCATGCCGCCGTTGTCGGTACTGATGCCGTAGATGGGACCGGCGTAGGTCTGGTAGTCGGCGCGGCTGGCGAAGACCACGAGCTGGATGGTGGACACGTACTGACCGGGTATCGATCCGTCGGCCTTGACCACGCCGCGGAAGTAGGCACTCTGGTTCAGCACGCTGGCGCACGTGGCATCGAGGTCGGCGGCGGTCAGCGACTGGGCGAGGATGCTGACGTTCGTGTCGCACTGGCGGTTGACCGGCAGGACGGCCTTGGTCAGCTTGGCGGGCAGGTCGCAGACGTCGTAGTAGGCGCAGTTGGTGCTGTCGTAGGCGTTCGCCTGCGTGGCCACGGCGACCCAGAGCCCGGCCGTGGGGCCGGTGATCGCGGTCTCGTCGAGCAGCTCCTTGGTCAACGGCCGGACGGTGTCCTGCAGTTCGGGGTGCTCGACATAACGGGCCAGGTTCATCCCGGCGTTGGAGTCCAGGAACGCCTGGTCGGTGCCGAGCATATCGGTGTTGGCGAGCGCGAAGTCGTACAGGGTGTCGATGATGCCCGGGGCGGCCTCGACAGCCTTGACGTAGTCGGGGTTCCAGTTGCCGCGCCACAGCGGCGTGTAGACGTCGTTGACGGCCCTGATCATGCTGTCCACGGAGTCGTACGAGCTGTCGTAGTCGTTCAGCAGCCGCTGGTAGACGGACAGATAGCGGCCTTGCTGGTCGGCGCTGTCGGTGAGGATGACGCTCTCGCCGAGGATGTCACCGTTCACCGCCGTCACATCACGCGAGTGGGACCGGGCGAAGAAGGCGTCCAGGCCGGCCGTGACGGCGGTGGTCAGGCGGGTGGTGTACGCGCCCACGTCCGCGGAGTGGTTGAACTGCACGTAGTACCCGGCCCGCAGGAAGAGGACCAGCTGCTCCAGACCGCCGGAGTTGTCGCCGCGGTACAGCTTGGCCGTGCGGGTGTACGCGGCCGCCACGCTGAGCATCTGGGCCTGGCGGAAGACATCGTGCGCGTCCTTGCCGGTCACCGAGAAGAGGGTGTTGACGCAGTCCGTGGTCGAGGCCTTCACGAACGACACGAGGGCGGACCCGCTACGGCTGCCGAAGTCGGCCGGGGTGCAGGAGGCGGCCTTGGCCGTCCTGCGAGCCGGATGGTTCGACAGCGGCTGGAGAGGCGGGAGTTGAGCGGGGCTGAGCCGCCGGGCCTGGCTCGCGGGACGCTCGGTGGCGGGGGTCGTCGCACCGGTCGGCGACGGCTTGGACGCATGCTGCCGGGGAGCGGCGGCACCGGGGTGCGGCTGCTGCGGTGCCGCCACCGCCGGGGCGGACAGCAGCCCGGCGACGGTGAGACAGACGACCGCGGCGCCGGCCGCGCGTGCGGCCGTGCGGGGGTGGCTGCGGCCGGGCATACGTCTGGGCAGCGCGAAGCGATAGCGCATCTGGATTCCTCCACGAAGGGATGCGCCTCGGTGGGGTGTTGAGGCGTGTGAGGCACTGTCTCAGCGGGTCACCCGCCCCAACAATGCCGTGTGACATAGCACATGACACCGCACGCTCATAACATCAAGGCACGCGCTTGACGCTGGAGCGGGACCGCTACGCCCCGGTGACACTCCAGGTTCGCGAGGCCCAGGCGCGCAGGTGGGGTGCCTGGGCGACGAGGTCGCGGTAGGCGGCGGTGGCGGACTGGGTCAGTGCCTCCACGACCTCGTCGGTTACGGTGTCGGGCCGCCAGACCAGCACATAGCGGCACCACAGCGGGGTGCCGACCAACGGCTTGACCACGACGTGCGGAATCGGCCGCAGCGTCGGCTGCACCAGGGACACCCCGAGGCCGTCGGCGATCATGCTCTGCAACTGGTTCTGGTCGCCGAGGAACTCGTGGACGGTGACCGGGGTGAACCCCGCCGCCGCACAGGCGTCGTAGAACACGCCGGGCCAGCCGGCGCCGTCGTCCGGGGTCACGAACCACGCGTCCTCGGCCAGGTGGGCGAGCTGGACCTGGGCGCACTGGCGCAGCCGGTGCCGGGAGGGCAGGGCGACGAACGTCGGCTCGGTGACGATGCCGCGATGCCGCACCGCGCCCGAGTGGCGCAGCTCCATGCCCGGATAGTCGGCGGCGATGGCCGCGTCCACCATGCCCTCCTCCAGCAGCTCCACGATCCGCGAGGAGGCATAGACACTGGTGACCGCGAGGGACAGTTCGGGCAGCCGGGTACGGACGCGGGAGACCGTGCCGGACAGCATCGGCGAGTTGGTCGAAGCCACCCGCAGGGTACGGCGGGCTCGCGCGGCGGCCGGGCGGTGGCCTATGGCGTCGGCGCGGGCCAGCACGTCGCGGGCCTGGGCGACGACCTCGGCGCCGTAGCGGGTCGGCCGCACTCCGCCGGTACCGCGCTCGAAGAGCGGCTCGCCGAGGTGACGCTCGATGCGCCGCAGCTGGGTGCTCACGGCGGGCTGCGAGTAGCCGAGCTGTGTCGCGGCGCGGCCCACGCTGCCGGCGTCGGCGATCGCGCACAATACCCGCAGATGCCGCAGCTCCAGCTCCATCGCGCCACTCCCCGTTTCCGTCCCCGGCCGGTTCCCGGGACGCGTCCGCCTCCCCGGGAAAACCGGTGCTCACAGCCATCGCCGGCCGTGGTCGCGACCGGGCGGACCGAAGCGTCGCACTGTGCCGCCCCAGACACAAGTCGCAGGTCCGCCGACCTCGGGGGGCCACTGCCGGGCGCCCGGTCCGCTCACGCGACGCGTGACAATCCTGTGACTCCAGGGGGCAGCCCCGTCGGCCTCGGGAGCCACGCCATCGGGGCACCTCAGCGCCCCGCGGGTCCCGCCCCGCCGACCTCGGGGGGCGCGCTGTCGAGCAGGGCAGGCACGGCAATGACCTGCAGGGTTCATCCCCGGTCGGCCCCGGGGTCGTGCCGTCCAGCGGGGTGCTGGACCAGTCCGGTTCTCACCGCCGGCCCAGTACCTCCGCGACCCGGATGAAGCCGTCCGTGCCGTGGCCGAGGCCGATGGTGCGTCGGGTCATGCCTTCCACGGCGCGCATCACGCCCGCGTCGATGCCGTGGGCCTCGGAGACGTCGATGACGTGGGCCATGGTCGAGGCGGCCGAGGTGAGGGGATTGATCGCCCCGGAGTAGGTGCCGTCGTCGGTGTCCTGCGCGAACTCGGCGAAGAGCGGCGGCAGGATCGCGCCGATGCCCTGCGCGAAGGGTGCGAGTTCGCTGGCGGTGACGCCCTCGGCCCGGGCGATCGCCACGGCGTGCGCGTAGCCCGCCATCGCCGTCCAGAACAGGTCGAGCAGCGCGATGTCGAAGGTGGCGGCGCGTCCGATCTCCTCACCGAGGTGGGTGTGCGTGCCGCCCAGTGCCTCCAGCACGGGCCGGTGCTCCTCGTACAGGGCGCGCGGTCCGCTGTGCAGGAAGACGGCCCCGGGGGTGCCGATGCTGGGGGCCGGAGTCATGATCGCGCCGTCCAGGTAGCCGATGCCGTGGGCGGCCGCCCAGTCCGCGGTCTCCCGGGCTCGGGCCGGGGTGTCGGCGGTCAGGTTCACCACGGTACGGCCCTTCAGCGCCCCGGTGACGGGCTCGGGCCGCAGGAGGGCGTCGACCGCGTCGTAGTTCACCACGCAGACCACGGTCAGGTCACCGGCGGCCACGGCCTCCTCGGCCGAGCCGGCTCCGGCGGCTCCCTGCTCAACCAGTTCCCGGTCCTTGCCCGGTGTCCGGTTCCAGACCGTGGTCCGCACACCGGCCTTCAGGAAGGCGCCGGCCAGCGAGCGGCCCATCGGCCCGAGCCCGAGCACGGTGACCGCAGGAAGATTCGTGAACGTGGACATGTTTCAACTCCCGTACATTTCAAGGAATGTGGCCGTACGGCCGATGGGTTGGAGATGGAGGAAAGGGACACCGATGTCACGCAGCCGCGCCCAGGATCCGAACGTCTGCGGGGTGACCGCCGCGATCGCCGTGATCGACGGCAAGTGGAAGACGTCCCTGTTGTGGCTGCTGGAGTCCGGTCCTCACCGGCCCGCCGAACTACGGCGCCGCCTGCCGGGGCTGAGCGAGAAGGTGCTGACTCAGGCGCTGCGCGAGATGGAGGAGGACGGCCTGGTGCACCGGGAGGTGTACGACGTGCTGCCGCCGAAGACCGTGTACACGCTCACCGGATTCGGCCGCGAGCTGTCCGACGCCCTGGGCCCGGTGTCCGACTGGGGACACCGCCGCCTGGAACAGCTCCGCGAACGCGGGGCAGCGTCCTGACACACCACCGCTGTCACCTCCTCTCACGCGGCGTCGTAGCCCCTGACCTCGTGAAACAGCCTCTCCCGGCCGGGTGGCGGCTGCCAAGTACGCACAAAAAAGTGGGTATGGGGGAGCATCCGGAGGACGGGGGCGAGCGCCGCGCGGCTGCCGACCGCTGCCTGTAGCCCACCGACAGCCGCCCCGTCACCGCCGACGGGCGCGCCACAACCGCCTCCGGATCGCCACCCCCGGTCAGTACGCCCGTACCACGAACGGCAGATCGCCGCCCACGCACGGGCCATCGGGCGCTGTACCGGGCCGATCGAGCTGAGCCTGTCCCCCGGCACCGACATGTCCCTCGCCCGCCTGGACCATCTGCGCGAACACGCCACGATGTGGCGGGTCTGCGACGACCTGTGGGACCGGTGGGAGGACGTCGAGGCACAGTTCGCCCGGATGGCCCGGTGGGCGCCCTGGCAGGGCGAGGGCGGCTGGGCGGACGCCGACATGCTGCCGCTCGGCCGTGTCGGGATCCGTGCCGAGCGCGGCGAGGACCGGCTGTCCCGGCTCACCCGGCCGGAGCAGATCAGTCTCCTGACCCTGTCGCTGATCTCGCGTTCACCGCTGATGATGGGCGGCGACCTGCCCAGCAGCCCGCCGGAGACCGTCGGCCTCCTCACGAACGGCGAGGCGTTGGCCGTCCTCCTGCACAGCACCGGCAACCGCGAGGTGCTGCGCGAGGGCGACCTGGGGCTCTGGACCGCCCGGGACACCGACGGCCGTACCCGCTACGCCGCCGTGTTCTCCCTGGCCGACGAGCCCCGTCGGTACGAGATCCCGCTCGGCGCCCGGCCCGCCGACCGCGTCCGGCAGCTGTGGAGCCGTACGGCCGTTCCGCACGACGGCCGGCAGTTGGCCGTCGACCTGCCCGCCCATGGCGCCGCCCTCACCCTCATTTGCCTATAGTCTTTAGGAAGCTCCAAAATCACTTAAGGCAGATGGGAGAGGGATGATGGTTCGCGCAGGCCTGACCACCGAGCGCCTGGTCCGTGCCGGCGCGGAGCTGGCCGACGAGGTCGGCTTCGACCAGGTGACCTTGTCGGCGCTGGCCCGGCGGTTCGACGTCAAGGTCGCGAGCCTCTACTCGCATCTGAAGAACTCCCAGGACCTCAAGACCCGGATCGCACTGCTGGCACTGGAGGAGCTGGCCGACCGCGCCGCCGACGCGCTCGCCGGCCGGTCCGGCAAGGACGCCCTCACCGCGTTCGCCGACGTCTACCGCGACTACGCCCGCACACACCCCGGCCGCTATGCGGCCACCCGCCACCCGCTGGACCCCGCGGCGGCGGCCGCGAGCGCGGGCGGCCGGCACGCGCAGATGACCCGGGCGATCCTGCGCGGCTACGACCTGCCCGAGCCGGAACGGACCCATGCGGTCCGCCTCCTCGGCAGCGTCTTCCACGGCTACGTCAGCCTGGAGTCGGCCGGCGGATTCAGCCACAGCGCCCCCGACTCCCAGACGTCCTGGGCGCGGATCCTGGACGCCCTCGACTCCCTGCTGCGCGACTGGCCCAGCCCCTCCTGACCCCTCCGAAACACAGGCCGACACCATGCACACCATCCCGCTGACCCCCGAACTCCTGCGCGGAGCCCTCGACTTGGAACGCACCGCCCACGGACTGCTGCCGCACCGGCTGCCCGCCCGCGCCCGCGCACAGTGCGCCGACCCGCAGCTCGCCATGGCGGAGTCCCAGCCCTCCGGCGTACGACTGGTGCTCCGGACCCGCGCGACCACCATCGAGCTGGACACCCTGCCGACCAAGCGGATCCATGTCGGCGCACCGCCCCGCCCCGACGGCGTGTACGACCTGCTCCTCGACGGACGTCACGCAGGCAGCGGCCGGGTCGCCGGCGGCAACACGCTCACGATCGACATGACCGCCGGCACCGTGGAGCACCGGCCGGGCGAAGCCGGCACCGCGCGCTTCACCGGGCTGCCCGACGCCGTCAAGACCGTGGAGATCTGGCTGCCGCACAACGAGACGACCGAACTGGTCGCCCTGCGCGCCGACGCGCCCGTCGAGGCCGCGGCGGACGGGGGCGGCAGGGTGTGGCTGCACCACGGCAGTTCCATCAGTCACGGCTCGGACGCCGCGAGCCCGACCACCACCTGGCCGGCGCTCGCCGCCTCCCTCGGCGCGGTCGAGCTGATCAATCTGGGCCTGAGCGGCAGTGCCCTGCTCGACCCGTTCACCGCTCGCACGCTGCGCGACACGCCCGCCGACCTGATCAGCGTCAAGCTCGGCATCAACGTGGTCAACACCGACCTGATGCGGCTGCGCGCGTTCGGTCCCGCCGTCCACGGCTTCCTCGACACCGTCCGCGACGGACACCCCGACACCCCGCTGCTCGTCGTCTCGCCGATCCTGTGCCCCATGCACGAGGAGACGCCGGGCCCCACCCTTCCCGACCTCACCACCCTGAGCGAGGGACGGCTGCGGTTCCGGGCGGGCGGGGACCCGGCGGAGAAGGCGAGCGGGAAACTCACCCTGGGTGTCATCCGGGAGGAACTGTCCCGGATCGTGCGCGAGCGGTCGGCCGAGGACCCGCATCTGCACTACCTCGACGGCCGTGAGCTGTACGGCGAGGCCGACTTCGGCGAGCTGCCGCTGCCCGACGGCCTCCACCCGGACGCCGCCGCGCACCGCCGCATCGGCGAACGGTTCGCGGCGCTGGCGTTCACGCCGGGCAGTCCCTTCGCGGACGGCGTCGGCTGACCCGTACGGGCCGGCTCACACCAGGTGGGCGAAGACCACGAGGTTGTCGGTGTAGTCCTTCGCGTCGTGGTCGTACTCCCCCGCGCAGGTGATCAGCCGGACCTCGGGGCGCTGGGCGTCGGCGTAGACCCGCTTGCTGGGGAAGTCGTCCTTGGCGAAGGTCTCCTTGTCGTCCACGACGAACTCGGCGTCGCGTCCGTCGGCGCGCTCCACGGTGAAGCGGTCGCCCTCCTTCAGCTCGTCGAGGCCGGCGAAGACGGCCGCCGAGGTCGTCGTGTCGACGTGCCCGGCGATGATCGCGGTGCCCTTCTCCCCCGGCGCGGCGCCCTTGGCGTACCAGCCGACCAGGTTGGTGTCGCCGGCCGGTGGCGGTTCGAGCTGGCCCGAGGCGCCGATGGTCAGGGTGGTGAAGGGGGCGTCCACGGAGATCTTCGGGATGAGCAGGCGGGTGGGGGCGGACCGGGGCAACTCAGCGGCGTCCTCGGGCTCGGGCGGATCGGACTCGGTGGCGCTCGCGTCAGGCTGCCCGCCGGCGTTCGCGTCGGACGGCCCGGTGGTGCTCGCGTCGGGCGGCGCGGTGGCGCTCGCGCCCGCGGCACGGGACGCGTGGGGCGTGCCGTCCGAGGTCTGGTGGCCGCCGAACACGCTGACGGCGAGGAGGACGATCGCCACGCCCCACAGCGTCAGCCGCCCGCCACGGCCGGAACTCCGCCCGTCCGCCGGCGGTTCCGCGGGGGTCGGGGAGGAGGGATCTGCTGCCATCGGACACCACCTCTCTCGGGCACGGCAGCACGGGGATCAGGACAGGGGCGCCGGGAACGTTGCCCGGCGCGCAGGGGGACGGGGGGACGTACGTGCAGGGGAACGCGAGGGACCGCCCGCCGCGGGTGCGGGCCGCCGACACGCCGGGCGCGTCGGCGGCGGCCGCAGCCTCTGGAACGACGTCGGATCAGGACGCCTGCTCGCCGGCCTTCTTGCGCCGCAGCACGTACATGCCGCCTGCGCCTAGGGCCAGCACCGCCAGACCGCCCGCGGTGACGGTCGGAGTGGCGAGCGCGCCGCCGCCGGTGTGCATACCGCCGTGCGGTTTGCCGTGCTCGTCACCGCGCTCGTCGTGGTCACGGCCGCCGTCCCGACCGCCGTCGTGGCCACTTTCCCGGCCGCCGCTGTCCCGGTCGTTGTCGTTGCCGGACCGACCCTCGTCGCCACCGGAGCCCGAGCCCCAGTCGTCACCGCCCACCTTGGCGAGGGCTCCGCCACCGGCGTGCACGCCACCGCGCGGCCCGTGACCGCGACCCTTGCCGTGCTCACCACCGCGCTCGTCGCCGCCACCGTGTTCGTCGCCGTGTTCGTCGCCGCGC
This sequence comes from Streptomyces sp. NPDC001709, assembly GCF_053596375.1. NCBI lineage: Bacteria > Bacillati > Actinomycetota > Actinomycetes > Kitasatosporales > Streptomycetaceae > Streptomyces > Streptomyces sp. NPDC001709. The sequence continues at coordinate 75,587 of NZ_JBSFGB010000028.1, forward strand.
CCGTGGTCGTCGTCACGGCCGTTGTCCTCGTCGGAACCACGCTCGTCGTCCCGCCCGTGCTCCTCGTCGGAGCCCTGGTCGTGGCTGCGCAGCGTGGCGAGGGCTCCGCCACCGGCGTGCACGCCACCGCGCGGCCCGTGACCGCGGCCCTTGCCGTGCTCACCACCGCGGTCTCTGTCGCGGCCGCGGTCGCCACCGTGGTCGTCGCCGTGTTCGTCGCCGCGCCCGTGGTCGTCGTCACCGCCGTGGTCCTCGTCGGAACCACCCTCGTCGTCACGCCCGTGCTCCTCGTCGGAGCCCCGGTCGTCACTCCGGACGGCGGCAAGAGCTCCGCCACCCGTGTGGATTCCACCGCGCGGCCCGTCGTGTCCGCGTCCCTTTTCGCGGTCGCCGCCGCGACCCTTGTCGTGGTCGCGACCCGAGTCGTCGTCGCGGCCGTGTTCGTCGTCGGAGCCTCGGTCGTGGTCCCGGCTGTAGGAGGAGTCGTCACGGCCAGCGTCGTCGCCCGCGGGAACGGCGAACGCGGCACTGGGCGTGGCGAAGGCTAGGGCGGCTGTGGCGGCCGCCGTAGCCAGAAGCATGCGGGCAGATCGCATAGCGATGTCCTTCCGCCGTGGCCGGGCAGCGGATACCTCATCAGCTGGATGGACCCGGCCTCGACATGAACCACCGTCAGTGAGGGCGCAAGCTCCCACCATCCGAGCCACCCAGCCGGGTCATCGGGCCACCCGTCTGTCCCAGTGATTCCGCTCTGCGACCCCTCGTCCGGGCGAATCACCCGGCGCGTCGCTCCCGCTCTCACGCGGCCGAGTGCGGTATGTCCCGCCTTCCTCCGGAAGAGCCGGGGCGCGGCCCCCGAGGCAACACCAGCCAGACGGCCGCCGGATCGGTCGCCGGCATCACCCACGACGCCCTGCCGCCGGGCATCGCCCTCTTGTTATGACCGCCGTCATAACGCAGGCTGGTGCCGACAGCACGGCCGATGCGGTGGGAGGAAGTAGTGGCGGACCAGATGGCGCGGGCCCTGTGGGAGCGGTACGAGCCGGTGCACGATCTCGTGTACTTCGCACCGGAGGTGCGCCGGGCGGCGGACGCGCTCGGGATGCGCGGCTACTGGATGGGGTACTTCGCGCTGCGGGCGGCACCGCTCGGCATGGTCCCCCCGTCCGTCGTGACGAGCTGCTTCTACGTCTTCCACCCCGCCCGGGTGACCCGCGCCCTGCCGGACGCCTGGGCGTACGCGTCCCCCGCCGACGTGCTGGCCGCGCGCCGGGATGCCCTGGACGCGGCGATGACCGGCCTGTTCGGACCGGACGCCGTCGCCTCGGCCGACTTCGCCGAGGCCGCCGACCTCGCCTGGCAGGCCGCTACGGCGGCGGACACCACGGGCCGGGTGCTGGCCGCAGCCAACCAGGCGCTGGAACGCCCGGTCCGCCCCACCGCACGACTGTGGCAGGGCCTGACGACACTGCGCGAGCACCGGGGCGACTCGCATGTCGCGGTGATGGTGAGCCAGGGGCTCGGGCCGGTCGAGGCCATGCTGCTCAAGGCGGCGGCCGGCGAGTCCGACGGGACCCTGCTGCGGGAGTCGCGCAAGTGGGAGCAGGCGGACTGGGAGGCGGCCGGGGTGCGGCTGCGCGAGCGGGGCCTGCTCGCGGCCGACGGGTCGCTCACCCCGCCCGGGACCGTCGTACGCGCGGAGGTGGAGGCGCTGACGGACGCGGCGGCCGAAGGCCCGTGGACCGCGCTCGGCGCCGACCGCACCGCGCGCCTGGCCCAGCTGCTGGAGCCACTGTCCCGCACGGTCGAGAGCGCGGGCCTGCTACCCCCGGGCAATCCAGTGGGACTGACCCGGGCCACCGATCCCGCCGACCGCTGAGGAAGCGCAGGGCGAGCCCGCCGGGACGCCCTCGGGACACATCTCGTCGAGTGCCGACTGCCCCTCGGAGACCACCATCGGTGCCGGATCCCGCCGACCGGAGCGCGGGCCTGCTACCCCCGGGCACTCCGGTGGGACTGACCCGGGCCGCCGGTCCCGCCGGCCGCTGAGGGAACGCGGGGCAAGCCTCTCGGGACCTCCTCGGGACACATCCCGTCGACCGCCGACTGCCTGTCAGGCGAGTCCCTCGGAGACCACCGTCGGTGCCGGATCCCGCCGAGCACCCGGTCGGCCTTTAGGGATCCCCCGGGGCTCGTGCGCCGTCGGCCACCGGGCGAGCCCCGGACCAGCCTTCGGGGAGCCCCCGGCCTCATATGCCCTCGGCCGCCGACTGAGCCTCGGCCGGGCGCCGGGACTACCCCCGGACTCACACCTCGTCGGATCCCCCACTCGTGTGCGGGTATCTCCGTCAGCCGGGGCGCCCCCCAGCGCCCGCCCGCGCCGATGAGCCCGCAAGGGCCTGCGCTGCCCATCGCGGCGGCACTCGGGCGCCGGCTCGGCCCTGGCCGACCCCGGCCGACCCCGGCGGCGCCCCTGCCCGGGGTGCCGGGCCGGGGGCGTCGTACGGGTGGCGGGGTGTGGCCGGTTACCAGGTCACCGGCAGCCGCTCGGGGATGCGCTTCATGAAGCCGGTGCGCCACACCAGTTGGCTGGGCGGTACGGCGAGCGCGAGGTCCGGGAGCCGGTCGAGGAGGACCTCCACGGCGATCCGGGCGTGCGCACGGCCGAGCGCGGTCGCAGGGCAGTAGTGGGCGCCGCCGCCGAAGGAGAGGTGGTCGGCGGTGTTGTCGCGGTGGACGTCGAAGCGGTGCGGGTCGGGGAACTTCGCCGGGTCGAGGTTGGCGCCCTCCACCAGCACCAGCACGAGTTCGCCCGCGCGTACGTCGACGTCGCCGAGCCGGACGTCCTCCAGGGCGAGCCGGGGCAGGGCGTCGCCGATGGAGAGGTTGACCCGCAGCAGTTCCTCCACGCCGGGGCCGATCAGGTCCGGGCGGTCCCGCAGGAGGTCGCGGGCGATGGGGTGGGTGAGCAGGTAGACCAGGGCCATCGAGAGGAAGCCCGAGGTGGAGATGACCCCCGCGCCGAACATCGTGACGCCGACGGTGGCCAGCATCTCGTCGGTGAGATGCGCGTAGTCGGGGTCCTCGCGCAGGGCGGCGAGTTCGCCCATCAGGCCGTGCGTCGCCGGATCGTCGAGCAGGGCCGTCATCCGGGCGATGTCCCGGTCCCAGTTGATCTTCGCGCCGGTGATCGGGCACGGCGAGTTCATGAAGGCGATGTCGAGGCTGCGCAGGAAGGCCGGGGCCTCGGCCTGCGGGATGCCGAGGATGCGGCAGTGCATGCCCGCCGAGTACGGCTCGCAGAACGCGCCGCGCAGATCGGCCGTCGGGCCTTCGGCGGCCATCAGGTCCACCAGCCGGTGGGCGTCCTCGCGCAGCCATTCCATCAGGCCCGGCGACTTCGGGTTGAGCGCCTTCAGCACCGCCCGGCGCAGCCCGGCGCCGGTGATGTTGCCCATGTTGTTCACGACCTCGGGCGGGATCGTGAGCGCGTACTGCCGGGGCACTCCGGGGGCGGAGGTCTCCTTCAGGGAGAACCGGTCGTCCTTCAGCACCTGTGCGCACAGGTCGTACGACGACACCAGCCAGGCCTCGTCGCCGGCGATGGTCCGCACGCGCCGTACGGGGGTGGCGGCGCGCAGCTCCTCGACCTCGGCGGGGACCCGGGTGCCGTCCCAGGAGAACGGGAAGTCGAGCAGGGGCGGGTGGTCGGTGCGGATACCGGGGGCGGTGGTCATGCGGCGGTTCCTTCCAGGGCGACGGCGGGGGTGACGATGGCGTGGCCCTGGTTGCGGGAGGCGCGCAGGCCGGCGCCGCGGGAGTACAACAGCTCGGCCATCGGCAGCAGTTGGTGGTAGCAGTTGAGCGAGGACGGCACTTTGAGGATGGCGGGGGTGTCCAGGAACAGCGGAGCCTCGGCGCACACGTACTCCAGGCACACGGCGCGCTGCCGCTCGGTCGGCTCCTCGCCCCGCGCACTGAGGAAACGATTCACCAGGGCGTCGCACACGGCCCGGAAGGCCCCGTCCGAGGCGAGGCGCTCCTGGAGATGCCGGTGGATGTCCTGGTAGGCGGGGTTGGTGCGGAACTCGGACATCGGGTGCCAGTCCAGCCGCAGGCCCTCGGGGTCGGCCGCCGACACCGCGTCACGGACCTTGGCGCGCACCCCGCGCAGGTTCTTCACCGCCTTGCGCCGGGCCTCGTCCGGTGGATAGCCGGACGCCTCGTACATCTCGGCGACGTACAGGTCGGTATAGACGAAGTCGACCTTGTCGAAGTGGTCCAGCCCCCAGCGGGCGAGGTCGTGCAGGCGGCGGGCGGAGAAGTAGCTGTTGCCCGGGGACACACCGATCACGGCGTGCGCGCCCTCGCCCAGGATGACTTCGCAGTGGGAGGTGTACGGCTGGACTTCGAAGACGTCGGCCATCAGCACGGATGCTGTGGTCAAAGGTGAAATCCTCCGCCGCGCGCAAGTCCCGGCGGGGCCCTGTGCCCCTGGTGTAGCAACGCGGCGTCCTCACGCTAGCCGTACGGAATCAGCACGGGTAGTTACCGCCTAGGTTTGGCTGAAAACAGTCGTAGCAACGGTCGAAGTCACCTGCACCCGGCCTCTGTTGCGGGCCGTACCCTGGGGCCGTGGTCAACCGAGACGAGGATCACCAGGATCACGAGGACCCGGCACGGGCGGCGTCCCGGCTCACCGGACGCCCGGCCACCGGCGGACGGGTGGTCTCCGGGTCTCCGGCCGAGGTGACGCTGGACGGCGGGACACCGGTGATGGTCAAGCTCGGTGACGCTCCGGGAGCCGTACGCGCGGAGGTGGCGGGACTGCGCTGGCTGTCCGCCGCGGACGCGGTCCGGGTGCCGGCGGTGCTCGGTCACGACGAGCGCTGGATGGTGACCGAAAAGGTGGCGACCGGACGGCCGGATCCCGATGCGGCGCTGCGTTTCGGCCAGGCCCTGGCCGCCCTGCACGCCGCGGGTGCTTCGGATTTCGGGGCGCCGCCGCCCGACGGCCCGGTCGACGCGTTCATCGGCCTCGCCCCCATGCGCAACACGCCGGGCACCGACTGGCCCCGCTGGTACGCCGAGCACCGGGTGCTGCCGTATGTGCGTGCCGCGGTCGACCACGGCACGCTCCGCCCGGGCGAGGCGGCCGTGTTCGAGCGGGTCTGCGCACGGCTGCCGGAGCTGGCGGGACCCGCCGAGCCGCCCGCTCGGCTGCACGGGGACCTGTGGAACGGGAACGTGCTGTGGGGCGCCGACGGCGAGGTCCGGCTCATCGACCCGGCCGCGCACGGCGGACACCGGGAGACCGACCTGGCGATGCTCCAGCTGTTCGGCTGCCCGTATCTGGAGCGGGTGCTCGCCGGGTACGAGGAGACGGCACCGCTCGCGGCCGGCCGGAGCGAGCGGGTGGGCGTGCACCAGCTGTTCCCGCTGCTGGTACACGCGGTGCTCTTCGGACGCGGGTACGCCGAACAGGCCCTGACGGCGGCGCGGAGCGCACTGTCGCTCGCGTGACGGACCCCACACAACCGCAACCGGGCAACGCCGCGGCCCTGATCGGCGTCATGTGCCAGTGCGGAACCTCCCGTTCAGCACCCCCTCCGGCCTGCGGTTACTCAGCGTGAGGAAACCAATCACCCGTTCGATTCGTATAAGGACGTGAAAGCCTAATCAGGGAGAGAACATGCAACCGTTCACGCTCAACTACGCGCGCCCCGCAGTGCAGTTGGACGTCACCACTCCGTATGCGTACGACTCCGGACTGCAGTTGAACATCCTTCCGGACGGGCGGATCGCCGCAACGGACCACGCGACCCTGAGAGCCCTGGGAACCACGACCTCGACCGCCGGTTCCAAGACACACTTCGACGACTGAACCGCGGGACCTGAAAGATGACCGTGCTCATCCTGACGAGTGAAGAGGACGTGACGGCGGACATGGTGGTCCTCCGGCTGGGCGAGGCGGGCGTGCCCGTCGTCCGGCTCGATCCCGCCGATCTGACCAACGGGGTGGCGCTGTCGGGCGAGTACGTGCGGGGCGCCTGCCGTGGACATCTGTCCGTCGGCGGGCGCCTGGTGAGCATGAGCGGCCTGCGCTCCGTCTGGGTGCGCAGGCCCGGCGACGCGGCCGCCCGCGCCGCCCAGCCGTCCGCCTGGCTGACCGAGGAGTCGGCACAGGCGCTGTACGGCATGCTGCGCACGATCGACGCGCGCTGGATGAACCATCCGGACGCCGCCCGCCGCGCCCGCCACAAGCCCTGGCAGCTGCACCTCGCGCAGGACAGCGGGCTCGCCGTGCCGGCCACGCTGATCACGACGTTCCCGCAGGCGGCCCGGGAGTTCGCGGAGCGCTTCCCGGACCTCGTGGTCAAACCGGTGTCCGGCGCGCATCCGCAGGAGCCGCCGCGTGCGGTGCCGACGAGCCGGGTGGCGCCGGACACCGACTTCTCGGCGGTGGCGTTCGGCCCGACGCTGCTGCAGCGGCGGGTCACCAAGCGGGCCGACATCCGGCTCACCGTCGTCGGCGACACCCTGCTGGCCGCGCGCAAGCCCGCCGACCCGGACGCCCACCCGGACGACGTGGACGTCCGTTTCGCCCCTTCGGTCTCTCCCTGGCTGCCCGCGGACGTGCCCCCGCGCGTCGCCGAGGGCGTGCGGCGGTACATGAGGGGCGCGGAACTGGCCTACGGCGCATTCGACTTCGCCGAGGACGCCGACGGGATCTGGTGGTTCCTGGAGTGCAACCAGTCCGGCCAGTTCGGGTTCGTGGAGATGGACACAGGTCAGCCCATCGCCGCCACGATCGCCAAGTGGCTCGCCGGGGACGGGGATCGGGGCGGCAGGTGTGCGCAGGGCGACCGGAGCGCAGCCTCTTGAGGGTGCGGGGATCGGCTCGGAGAAGGGAACGCCATATGCGCATCGGACTGCTGGGAACGGGCCCGTGGGCCCGAGCCGCGTACGCGCCCGCCCTCGCCGGCCACCCCGGCGTCGAGTTCGCCGGGGTGTGGGGCCGGCGGCCGCAGGCGGCCACCGAGCTGGCCGGGCAGTACGACGTCCCCGCGTACGACGACGTGGACGCGCTGCTGGCCGACGTGGACGCGGTCGCCGTGGCCCTGCCGCCGTCCGTGCAGGCCGAGTTGGCGGTGCGGGCGGCACGGGCCGGCCGGCATCTGCTGCTGGACAAGCCGCTCGCGGTGTCGGTCGCCGAGGGGCGGGCCGTCGTGGCCGCGGTGGAACGGGCGGGGGTGGCCTCGGTGGTGTTCTTCACCGCGCGCTTCCAGAAGGAACCGGAGGCCTGGATCGAGGAACAGGCGGCAGCGGCAGGCTGGTTCACGGCCCGCGCGCACTGGCTGGGGGCCGTGTTCACCTCCGACAGCCCGTTCGCTGCCTCGCCGTGGCGGCGGGAGAAGGGCGCGCTGTGGGACGTCGGCCCGCACGCCCTGTCGGTGCTGCTGCCGGTCCTCGGCGACGTGCGGCAGGTCGTGGCGGCGGCGCACGGTCCCGGGGACACCGTGCACCTGGTCCTCGACCATGCCACCGGCGCATCGAGCACCCTGACGCTGAGCCTGACGGCACCGCCCGCGGCGGCCGGGGCCGATGTGGAACTGCGCGGCGAGGCGGGCGTGACGCTGATGCCGGGCAGCTCCGAAGGGGCGGTCCCCGCGCTCACCCGCGCCACCGACGCCCTGCTGACGGCCGCCCGCACAAGCCGCCCACACGCGTGCGACGCCGCATTCGGCCTCCGCATCACCGAGCTGCTGGCCTCAGCGGAGGCCCGCCTGACAGACGACCGGGGCTAGATCCCGGCTCCCCCCCTGCCCGCCCAGCCGGGGGCAGGGGTCGGCGGATCGGCGTCGGAGCGCGTGCCCGTCAGCCGTTTCACCCGGCGCCGACGACGCCGTCGGCCCAGAAGTTGATCCGCTCCCGTACGACGGGGTACCCGGCCGTGGCGAAGTGTGCGGCCATGGGGAAGTTGGCCTGGTCGGTGGCGGCGGCGATGAACTCGGCGCCCCGGTCGGCCAGGAAGTGGGTGCACTCGGCGAGCAGGTCGTAGGCATAGCCGTGACCGCGCTGTTCCGGCACGACACCGACGAAGGCGACGCAGGCCCCGGCCGGATTGCGCGCCGGGATGTGGATGCCGACCGTCTCGCCCTCGGGTGTGCGGGCGATCTGCCACCAGTCGCGCGGGGAGGCGAGCCAGTGGAAGACGTCCAGTTCCTGCTGTGCGGCCAGGTCCGCCCCGCCCCGCTCGACGGCCCGGCGGGCGTGGGCGTCCAGGGTGACGGAGTGGATGCGGCGCAGCAGGCCGAAGAACACGGCGTCGTCGGGCTCGGCGGCGAAGACGAGGCGGCCGGGCCGTTCGGGCAGCCCACGGTCCGGGGTCCAGCGGTACAGGAAGCGCTCGACCAGCGGTGCGTAACCGGCCGCGCGTGCGGCGGCGGCCCGGGTGTCGGCGGCGGCCCGCTGTCCGGGGTCGGCGCGCCAGCCGGAGGGCAGGTCGAGCTCGAGTTCGTCGGTCCGCCAGGGTGCCGTCCGCAGGAGTTCGGCTCCGGCCGCCTCCTCGCCCTCGGCCACGTCGAACCAGTTGATCACGAGCGGCTCGGGATCCTCCGGCCGGCCCCACCAGGCGGCGCGGGCCACGGTGTGCCCGTCGCGCAGGGCGATGCGCTGCCAGTCGGGGCGGTAGCGGGTGTGCCGGTGCTTGTCCCGGAACGCCAGCGGGTCGGGCATGGTGTCGAAAAGGTGTGCGCTGCTCTCGTCGAGCGCGCGGATGACCAGGTCGGTCACGGATTCCTCCGGGGTGCGTGCCGCGTCGCGGCGGGATGCGCGCTCCCGGTCAGGCGTGGCACACCCGGGTGACGGGGAGGTGGGAGCGCGGGATGACAGTGGCCATGACGCTCGCCTCCTTCCGTCCGTCTCGGGCGTGCCCGCACACGCTAGGCGGGTCGCGGCCGGGGCGTCCACCGCTTTTCGCCGACCGTGCGCGGGACGTCCGCCCTCCATCGGCCTGGCGCAGGTGGGAGGCCCGGGTGCGGAGGGCGGCGTAGCTTGGGGATGTGACATCGGTGCGCGGCGGGTCGTCGCGTCGGGACCGGGAGGATCGCGGCTGGTTGCGGGGCGCGCCGCCGCCGTGGTGGGTGCGGGTGCTGCCCGTGCTGCTGCTCGTGGTCGTCAGCACGGCCACGCTGGTCACCCCGCACGCCCGCGATCTGGGCTTCCTGCTCGGAGCGATTCCGCCGCTGGCCGTCCTGTCGTACGGCCCGCTGGCCACCGCGCTCCTCGGCATGGGGGTGGTCGCGGTGCTGAACATCCCCGCCACCCATCTCAACCGCCCCGGCAACACCGATCTGCTCACCATCGTGTTCGTGGCCGCGCTGAGCGTGTTCGTGTCGTATGTGCGCAGCCGCCGGGACGCCCAGCTGGACACGGAGCGGGCGATCGGCCAGGCCGTGCAGCGAGCCGTGATGCCGCCGCTGCCGGCGCGGGTGCGCGGTGTGGGGTGCGCGGGTTTCTACCGGGCCGCGCAGGACGGGACGCTGGTCGGCGGGGACTTCTTCGACGTGCGGGCGGGGCCGTTCGGGGTGCGCGCGGTGATGGGGGATGTGCAGGGACACGGGCTGTCGGCGATGTCGACGGTGGTGTCGCTGCTGGGCGCGTTCCGGGAGGCGGTGCTGGACCAGCCGGACCTCGAGTCGGTCGCCGCGCGGATGGACCGCAGGCTGGCCGTGGACTCGGCGGGCGTGCGGCACGCGGAGCTGTTCGCCACCGGGGTGCTGCTGGAGTTCTCCTCCGACGGGCGTGCGGTGCGGGTGGTTGCCTGCGGTCATCCGGCGCCCGTGCTGCTGCACCGGGAGCGCGCCCTGGAGGTGACGGTGGCGCCGGGACCACCGCTGGGGCTCGGGCTGGTCGGCGTGGACCCGCCGAAGGAGGTCACGGTGCCGCTCGGGCCGGGCGACCGGCTCTTCCTGGCCTCCGACGGGGTGTGGGAGGCGCGGGGCGCCGACGGCGCCTTCTATCCGCTGCCCGCGCGGCTGGCCGCCCTGACCGGCACGGCGTCCGCCGAGCTGCCCGAGGCGGTGTGGGCCGACCTCGTGCGGCTGCGTTACGCGGTGCGGGACGACGCCACCATGCTGGTACTGGCTCCTGGGCAGCAGGCTGCCTGAGCGCCCCGCCGGTCAGCCCACGTCCCACAGGAAGCGGTGGGTGTGGATGCCGAAGTACGGGAACGACTGGATCTCGCGGACGCCTTCGAGGGGCCGTACCACGTCGTTGACGAAGTCCAGCAGGGCCTTGGGGCCGGGGGCGACCACCTCGGCGAACAGGTCGAATCCGCCCGAGGTCAGCACCGAGTAGACGACCTCCGGACGTTCGGCGAGCGCGTCGGCGACGGTGCGGGGGTCGCCGTCGACGCCGATGCCGAGCAGGGCCATGGCCTGTCCGCCCATGGCCATCGGGTCGGTGACCCCGACCACCTGGACGGCCTTGGAGTCCAGCAGGCGCTGCAGGCGCTGCCGGGCCGCCGAGGCGGACAGGCCGACCTTCGGGCCGAGGTCGGCGTAGGCGATGCGGCCGTCGGTCTGCAGCTCGCGCAGGATGGCCCGGTCGATCTCGTCCACGCGTGTCCTTTCGGGTGTCTGTCGTCGTGCCGGTGGGTCAGACGACCAGTTCGGCGAGGGCGGCGGCGAAGACCTCGGTGTGGGTGTCGACGTCCTGCTCGGTGGTGTCGGGGCACATGAGCGCCATGTTGTGGAACGGGGTCAGCAGGATGCCCCGGTTGGCGAGGTAGAGGTGCAGGAAGTCCTCCAGCTCGGGGTCGGACGCGGCCGCGGACTCGGTGCCGGTGCGCGGTGCCGGGGTGGTGAAACGGTACTCGGTACGGGCGCCGAGCCGGCTCACCGACCACGGCAGCCGGTGCTCCTCGATGCCCGCCCGGACACCGGCCTCGAAGCGCTCGGAGAGCTTGTTCATCCGGGCGAACGCCTCGTCGGTGAGGACGTGTTCGAGGGTGGCCCGCATCGCGGCGACCGACAGCGCGTTGCCGGCGAGGGTGCCGCCGACGCCGCCCATGTCGACGAGGTCCAGGTCGGTGCGGGCCAGCAGGCGCTCGGCGAGTTCGGCGGACAGCCCGTAGGCGCCGGCCGGGATGCCGCCGCCGATCGCCTTGCCGATGGTCAGCAGGTCGGGTTCCAGATCCCAGGCGGCCGTGCAGCCGCCGGGCCCCGCGGAGAAGGTGTGCGTCTCGTCATTGATGAGCAGGCTGCCGTACCGCCTGGTCAGTTCGCGCACGCCGGTGAGATGGCCGGGCTCCGGCAGGACGATGCCGATGTTGGTAAGGGCGGGCTCCATCAGGACGGCGGCGACGTCACCGTGAGCCAGTTCCCGCTCGAGTCCGGCGAGGTCGTTGAACTCGGCCACCCGGCTGGTCAGGGTGACGTCGCAGGGGGCGCCGACGTTGCCGGGGCGTGCGGCGCCCGCGCCGTCGGGGCCGACGACGATCAGGGACTCGTCGACGCTGCCGTGGTAGCAGTAACTGTTCACCAGGATCTTCGGGCGCCCGGTGACCGCCCGGGCGAGCCGGATCGCCCAGCGGTTGGCGTCGGTCGCCGTCAGCGCGAAGCTCCAGCGCGCCAGGCCGAAACGGCGGGTCAGCTCGGCGCCGACCCACTCGGCGTCCTCCGTGGGCAGCATCGCGGTCGCCCCGCCCAGCTCGGCGAACCGCCGCTGTACGGCCCGGGTGACCGGGGCGGGCGAGTGGCCGGCCATCGCACCCGTGTCGCCCAGGCAGAAGTCGATGTACTCGTGCCCGTCCACATCGGTGACCCGGGCGCCGCGCGCACCGGCCAGATAGCGGGGGAAGGCACCGGCCGTCTTGTTCATCCAGGTCATCGGCACCCGGCCGAAGAGGTGGTCGGCCCGCGCATGGGCCGCGCGCGAGCGCGGGTTGCGGCGCTCGGCCTCGGCGCTCTCGCGGGCCAGGAGGGCGTGCAGACGCATGCGGTCCATGGAGTACCTCACTGGAGATGGTGACGGATACCGTGAGTCTATGATCGATACAACGGCCAGCTCAAGACATCACACGTGAATCGATTGTCGCGACGATCGAATCAAGCGTGCTCGGGTGTACGGCCATCGGGGGGTCAGGCCTCCCCCCTCCCCCGACTGCCGTACTCACGGCCGGAGTTCGAACGTCCCGCCTCAAACGCCAGGGTTCGCCACCCCTTCCGCCACGTAGAAATATCTACGAGCATGCATCTGCCGGGTCGGGGTGCAGGGAGCGGTGCATGGCGAACACGATGTGGATGCGGGGCGTGGAGTGGCTGGCCGCGGCGGCCGGGGACCCACGGTCCTGCAAATGGGAGTGGGATCACGGCGAGGGCATCGCACTGCTGGAGGCGGGCCGCTTCTGGGACGTGCTGAGCGTCCCCGAGCGGCTGGGCCTGCTCACCCTCGACCTGCTGTGGCGGCCCGGCGTGCCGGTGCCGGGACCGACACTGGTCGACACGGCGGCGGGCCGGGTCGGGTTCTTCCTGCCGCCGGATCCGTCCGGGGGCTGGGTGGGCGCCGGTCTGCGGTACGCGACCAAGGGAGCCTGGGTCGCCGTACCGCCGCCGTACCGGCCCGCGCGTTTCCTGGAGTGGCTCGTGCCGCCGGACGGCACCGGCGTGCTCCACTCGCCCGGCGCGCTCGAGGAGGCGCTGCGGCAGGCCAACGGCACCCTCGCCGTCCTCGCGCCGGTGTGCGGGCAGTGAAGGATCAGGCGCGCCCGGCCGGGCGCCGGGCGCGCCGGGCCGACTCGGGGAGGACGGCCCACGGCACGTCCGGGGGTCCCGCGGGCACGGCCCGCCCCTCCGCCCGCCACTCGGCGACGAGCCGGGCGTAGATCGGCTCCCCGGCCCGATCCTCCTGCGCGGTCCGGCCCGTCCGGCGCATCCGGTCCAGCCGGTCGATCCGGTCCAGCAGATCCAAGCGGTTCGCCGGGTCCAAGCGGTTCATGCCGGGGCAACGGCCGTGGGCCGCCGGCGGCACGCCTCGCCCGGTCGGCTCACCGGGGCGGGTGAGGCCATCCCCCGAACGGCGTCCTCCACCGGTCGGACAAGCATCTTGCCGGCTCGCTCCGGGTGGCCTGCCCCGGCGGCCGTCCGTCCGAGGGGCGGGGTGGGGTGGGCGCTTCTATTCTGGGAAGGTCCGGGCTCCGAGGTCCCGCTCACCGCGCGTTCGGCTCTCACGTGCTTGGAGTCAGACATGTCGCAATCGTCCGCACGTCTGCGCCGGGGGGCCGCGGTCGCCGTCACGGTGGGGACGCTGATGGCACCACTGTCCGCCGGGGCCGTACGGGCGGCACCGGACGTCGTACCGGCCGTTCTCGCCGCCGGCTCGCCCAGCCCGACTCCCTCGGGACCGGACGTCCGTGACCTCACCCCTGGCGTGGCCCGCCAACTCGACGCCGCCGTACGGAAGGTGATGCGCGAGGCGAACGTGCCCGGTGTGACCGTGGGCATCTGGACGCCGGGACAGCCGAGTTACGTGCGTTCCTTCGGGGTCGCCGACAAGAGCACGGGCCGGCGGATGGCGCCGGACATGTTCATGCGCATCGGCAGCGAGACCAAGACGTTCACCGTGACCGCGCTGTTGCAGCTGGTGGACCAGAAGAAGGCCGGCCTGGACGATCCGATCGGCAAGTACATCGACGGCGTGCCCAACGGCGACAGGATCACGCTGCGTCAGCTCGCCGACATGCGCAGCGGGTTGTTCAACTACTCCGAGGACCCGGGCTTCTTCAAGGCACTGACCTTGAACCCTAAACGGCCCTTCACGCCCGGGCAGTTGCTCGCCTACTCCTTCAAGCATCCGGTGATGTTCCAGTCGGGGCAGAAGTTCTCCTACTGCAACACCAATCTCATCCTGCTCGGTCTGGTGGTGGAGAAGCAGAGCGGGCAGCGCCTCGGGGACTACATCAAGCAACACGTCCTCGATCCGGCCGGGATGACGCACACGCTCTTCCCGACCGGCAACGAGTTCCCCACTCCGCACGCGCAGGGCTACACCCGGCAGACAGCGAACGGCAAGGAAGCCGACGCGGCCGACTGGAACCCGTCCTGGGGCTGGGCGGCCGGCGCGATCATCTCTGACCTCGAGGATCTGCACACCTGGGCGCGCACGGTCGCCACGGGCCAGTTCCCGGACGGGAAGCGGATGGTCACCACCGCCACACAGAGGCAGCGGCTGATCACCCCGCAGACCGGCTCGTTCAAGGGCGCCGGATACGGTCTGGGCATCTTCGACGTGCAGGGCTGGATCGGCCACAACGGTTCCCTGCCGGGTTACGAGTCGCTGACCGTCTACCTGCCGTCGACACGGACGACCCTCGTCGCCCTCCTCAACACCGACACCGGCTACCGGTCCCAGGAGCCCAGCACCGTGCTGGGCGAAGCGATCACGAAGATCATCTCCCCCGCGCACGTCTACAACCTGCCCGTCACACCGACCGGATGAGGCGCCGGGAGCGCGAGCCGGAGCGCGGGGCCGCGACCGGTCCCCCGTTCCGGTCGTGCCCCGCGGAATGCCGAACCTACGTGCGGCGCCGCACGCGGGGTAGCGCACCGATGCCCGGCTCGGCCCGCACAACACTCACCGGTGCACAGCCGAGTCCGATTGACCCGGGTTCGCGACGCCCGGGCCGGCTACGCCGAGATCGGGCACGGGCAGCTCGCCGGTGACCAGGTGGGCGAGGACGACCTCGTACAGGTCGGTACCACCGACCGACAACCGGCGCTCCAAGACGGGCTCGGCCGCCCGGACGTGTTCGCGCACGGTCTGGGCGTGCACGCCGAGCGCCTGGGCGGCGCGTTCGGCATGTGCGTCGGCGCCGGTCCAGGCGCGCAGGGTGCGGCGCAGATCGCGGCCATCCTCGTCGAGGCGGCCGAGGAGCCCCTCGGCCCAGGTGCGCAGCGCGCTCGTCCCGAGCAGCTCGGTGAGCCGGGTCCGGACCGGCGCATCGGGTGCGCCGCCGGGGTCGTACGGGCCGTGTGCGGCCTCGGTGTTGAGGGCGGCGTGGGCGAGTGCGCGGACGGCCAGCCGGGAGAGGTCGGCGCCGAGCAGCGCGGCGACCCGGTCCATCCGGGCGCGGACCGTGTTGCGGCTGACACCGAGCACCTTGGCCGCGTTCACGGCGGTGAATTCGAGGCCCAGCCGGGTGGTGGCGAGCAGTTCGGCGCGCACGTGGTGCGGCAGTGTGTCGAGCGGGCGCAGCACGGCCGCGGCCCAGGCCCGCAGTGCCGCGGGATCCATGAGCTGTGCGGGGCGGATGCGGGCTGCGTAGACGGCGGCCCGGTCGCGCCGGAAGCGGGCCACGGCGAGGGCGGTGACGGCCTGCCCGTAGGCGGTGGCGGTCAGTGCGAGGCGCTGCTGGGGGCTGCCGCCGAGGTAGGTGCCGGGCCGGTCGGCGACGAGGGACCGCAGCCGCTCCCCCACCTCGGCGAACGGGCCCACGACGATGACGTGTTCGTCCACCGCGGGGCAGCGCACGACGAGCGCCCGGCCGTCGGTGGCGTCCACGCACGCGTCGGCGAGCCGGTCGCGTTCGGCGGCGACGCCCTCCAGGACGTAGACGCGGGCGGCGTCCTGCTCCAGCAGGCCCGGCCACAGCCCGGCGGCGACCCGGCGGGCGGAGACGATGTCCTCCACCATGAGCAGTTGCAGGATCGCCAGCCGCAGATCGGCGGTGGCCTGCCGCAGCCGCCGCCCCGCCTGCGCCAACTCCCTTTCCCGCAGCAGCAGTTCCAGCACACCCGCGGTGCGGCCGAGGATCTCGGCGGTGTCCCGGTCGAAGGGTGCCGGGCGGGCCACGGCGAGGACGGCTCCGGCCGCCGGGCCGGGTCCCGGACGCCGTATCCCGACCAGGCGCACATGCCGTTCGCCGTCCTGCAGGGCGGCGGCGGAGATCCGGCCGGCGGCCACATCGGCGACGACGGCGGAGTCGAGCGGCAGGCGCTCACCGGCGAGCAGGCCGCCGTGGGCGTCCTGGAGGCAGACCGACCCGCTCACCGTCCGGGCGAGCCAGGCGACGAGCCG
Organism: Streptomyces sp. NPDC001709; assembly: GCF_053596375.1. Taxonomy (NCBI): domain Bacteria; kingdom Bacillati; phylum Actinomycetota; class Actinomycetes; order Kitasatosporales; family Streptomycetaceae; genus Streptomyces; species Streptomyces sp. NPDC001709. Next base: position 91,667 of record NZ_JBSFGB010000028.1, read on the forward strand.
GCCGAGATCGCGCCCGGCGGGCCGCAGATGGTCCAGCAACTCCTGCGCCCAGGCACTGTCACCGCCGTACGGCTGCTGGGACGCCGGGCCCCCGTCCGGTCGGCCGACCACGTGCCGCTCTCCTCGTCTCCATGGTGACCTGGGCTTACGCATCCGCACGTTACCCGACGCGCCGCACTTGCGCGCCGGGCATGCCTCCGCCGGCGGCCCGGGGGGATGGGCCGCCGGCGGAGGCGTCGCGTCCGGGCCGGGGGGGGTGGCCAGGACGGTCAGGATTCGGGTGCCCAGGAATCCATAAAGTACTCAACGAAATCCCAGGGGATCGGCCGACCGCGACGAACGGCGGCCGTGACTCCGCGGCCGCGAGGGGAGCGGCGCGTGGTGCGCACGTGGCGTACGGGACGGCATAAGCTCGACGCGTGGCGAAGTACTTCGACGTGCATCCCGAGAACCCGCAGCCGCGCAGCATCGCCCAGATCGCCGACGCGGTGCGCTCGGAAGCACTTATCGCATACCCGACCGACTCCTGTTACGCGCTGGGCTGCCGCCTGGGCAGCCGGGACGGCATGGACCGGATCCGGTCCATCCGACATCTGGACGACCGACACCACTTCACGCTGATGTGCCGGGACTTCGCTCAGCTCGGCCAGTTCGTGCGGGTGGACAACGACGTCTTCCGTGCCGTGAAGGCATCCACGCCCGGCAACTACACCTTCATCCTCCCGGCGACCCGCGAGGTGCCGCGCAAGCTGCTGCACCCGAAGAAGAAGACCGTGGGCGTACGCATCCCCGACCACGTGGTCACCCAGGCACTGCTGGCGGAGCTGGGTGAGCCGCTGCTGTCCAGCACGCTCCTGCTGCCGGACGAGGAGGAGCCGCTGACGCAGGGCTGGGAGATCAAGGACCGGCTCGACCACGTGGTGGACGCGGTCGTCGACTCCGGCGACTGCGGCACCGAGCCGACCACGGTCGTGGACTTCTCCAGTGGCGAGGCGGAGATCGTACGGCGGGGCGCGGGAGACGCCAGCCGCTTCGAGTGAGCTCGACGGGCTCCGGGTGCGGTGTTGCGGATCTTGCGTGACAGCATGGGCCGTAGCCGCGGCGTCGAGAGCGATCGCCTCCCGGCGCCCATTTCCCGAGGGAGGGCCTGCTCACCATGACCGATGTCCAGGGACACGATGTCGACATCACGACCGAGGACGGCGTCGCCGACGCCTACCTCGCCCATCCCGCCGACGGCCGCCCCCGTCCGGGCGTGCTGTTCTACCAGGACGCGTATGGAATCCGCCCGTACCTGAGGTCCATGGCCGACCGACTGGCCGCGGCCGGTTACACCGTGCTGGTGCCGAACGTCTTCTACCGCCTCGGCCGTACCCCGGTCGTCGATCTGCCGGAGTTCATCGACCCGGCCGCCGATCCGACGATCTGGGAGCGGCTCGGCCCGGTCGTGGCCTCGCTGACGCCGGACCTCGCCGCGCGGGACGCGGGCGCCTATCTGCACTGGCTGGCCGACAGCCCGCTGGTCGCCGACGGGCCGGTCGCGGTCACCGGTTACTGCATGGGCGCCCGGCTGGCCCTGCGGACGGCGGCGGCGCACCCGGACCGGGTCGCCGCGGCGGCCGGGTTCCACGGCGGCGGCCTCGCCACCGACGAGCCGGCCAGCCCGCACCTGGGCGCCCCGGACATCACCGCGGAGCTGTACTTCGGACACGCCGACAACGACCGGTCGCTGCCCCCGGAGCAGATCGCGCGCTTGGAGGAGGCGCTGACCGCGGCCGGCGTGCGGCACACCTGCGAGGTGTACCCGGGCGCCCACCACGGCTACACGCAGGCGGACACGCCCGCGTACGACCACGAGGCCGACGAACGGCACTGGGCGGCACTGCTCGACCTGCTCAAGCGCACCTTCTGACAACCGACTCGCGGCGCCCGTCACACGACGGGCGCCAGGCCGATCGGGCCCGGTTCTCGTCCAGCTCATTGACATGCACGCGACTCGGCACGAGTCTGAGAGCGCTCTCAAACAGGTACGGACCAACATCCGTACAACCCCGACCCCACACGGAGGTAGGAGAGTGCCTCACACACGCACACGCCGGGCGCTGCCCCTGGCGGCCGCCGCGGCCCTGGTCGGCGGGGTACTCGCCGTCGGTGCCCCGGATCTCGCCGGGGCCGCCGTACCGGACACCATCCCGCTGCAGCTCACCAACAACTCGGGCCGCTCCGAACCGGTCTACGTCTACGACCTCGGCACCCAGCTGTCCTCCGGGCAACAGGGCTGGGCGGACGCCAACGGGACCTTCCACGCCTGGCCGGCGGGCGGCAACCCGCCGACCCCCGCGCCGGACGCGGCGATCGCCGGACCGGCTCCCGGGCAGTCCAAGACGATCCGGATACCGAAGTTCTCCGGCCGGATCTACTTCTCCTACGGCCAGAAGCTCGACTTTAGGCTGACGACCGGCGGCCTGGTGCAGCCGGCCGTGCAGAACCCCTCCGACCCCAATCGGAACATCCTGTTCAACTGGTCCGAGTACACCCTCAACGACTCGGGGCTGTGGCTGAACAGCACCCAGGTCGACATGTTCTCGGCGCCGTACGCGGTCGGGGTGCAGCGCTCCGACGGCAGTGTCAGCAGCACCGGGCATCTGAAGTCCGGTGGCTACACGGGCTTCTTCAACGCGCTGCGCGGTCGCTCGGGCGGCTGGGCCGGGCTGGTCCAGACCCGTTCCGACGGCACGGTGCTGCGCGCCCTCTCGCCGCTGTACGGCGTGGAGACCGGCGCCCTGCCGGCGAACGTGATGGACGACTACGTCAACCGGGTCTGGCAGAAGTACACGACGTCCACGCTGACGGTGACGCCGTTCGCCGACCAGCCGAACACCAAGTATTACGGCCGGGTCTCGGGCGGCGTCATGAACTTCACCAACGCCTCGGGTGCGGTCGTCACCAGCTTCCAGAAGCCCGACGCGGACAGTGTCTTCGGCTGTCACAAGCTGCTCGACGCGCCCAACGACGCCGTTCGCGGCCCCATCTCCCGCACCCTGTGCGCCGGTTTCAACCGCTCGACGCTGCTGATCAACCCCAACCAGCCGGACACCACGACGACCGGCTTCTACCAGGACCCGGTGACGAACCAGTACGCGCGCGCGGTCCATGCGCAGATGGCCGACGGCAAGGCCTACGCGTTCGCCTTCGACGACGTCGGCAACCAGGAGTCGCTGGTCCATGACGGCAGCCCGCAGCGGGCGTACCTGACGCTGGATCCGCTGGGCTGACATGCCGAGGCCCCGCACCACTCGGGTGCGGGGCCGCGGGTGGGTGACTCAGCCGGTCGTCAGGGCGGTGTCGTCCACGACGAAGCTGGTCTGCAGCGAGGAGTCCTCCACGCCGTTGAACTTCAGCGTGACCGTCGAACCCGCCAGCGAGGACAGGTCGAAGGACTTCTGGCTGTAGCCGGAGGCCGCGTTGAGGTTCGAGTAGGTCGCGAGGGTCTTCGAACCGGCGGTGACCGTCAGCTTGTCGTACTGGGTGCCGCTGGTGGTCTCCGAGGTGTCGATGTGCAGGTAGAAGGTGAGGGTCGCCTTGCAGCCCGCGGGGATCGTCACCGACTGGGACAGCGTGTCGGTGTGCGAGGAGCCGTAGCCGTCCAGCCAGGCCTTGTACGAGCCGCCGTGGGCCGCCTCACCGGTGTCGTTGGTGATGACGCCGCTCGTCGCCGTCCAGCCCGTACTGCCGGACTCGAAGCCGGGGTTGCTCAGCAGCTGCTTGGAGGTGCAACCACCGCCGGTGGAACTGACTGTCCAGGTGAAGGTCGCGGTACCGGTCGCGCCGGTGGAGTCGGTCACCGTGACGGTGGTGCTGGACGTCCCGGCCGTGGTCGGTGTTCCGGTGATCAGGCCGGTGGAGCTGTTGATCGACAGGCCCGCGGGCAGCCCGGAGGCGCTGTAGGACAGGGCTCCGCTGTTGGTGCTGCTCGCCTGGATCTGCAGGCTCACGGCGGTACCGACGGTCGAGGACTGGCTGCCCGGGTTGGTGACCGTCACTCCGCTGCTCGGCGGGGTGATGTGGCTGCCGACGTTGATACCGGCGAAGGCGTTGCCGACTCCCGCGTACTGCGCGGAGTTGGTCCCGTACAGGGCGGCTGCCGCGTTCAGGGCGGCGGTGCGGGCGCCCGCGTAGTCGGTGCTCGACGTCATGTACGTCGTCAGTGCCTTGTACCAGATCTGCAGCGCGGCGGCGCGGCCGATGCCGGTGACGGCGACGCCGTCGGAGGTCGGGCTGTTGTAGGTCACACCGTTGATGACCTTGGTGCCGCTGCCCTCGGACAGCAGGTAGAACATGTGGTTCGCCGGGCCCGAGGAGTAGTGCACGTCGAGCCCGCCGACCCCGGAGTACCAGGAGTCGGCGGACGAGCCGTCCTTGCTCGGCTTGTCCATGTAGCGCAGCGGGGTGCCGTCGCCGTTGATGTTGATCTTCTCGCCGATGAGGTAGTCACCGGGGTCGCTGGAGTTGTTGGCGTAGAACTCCACGCCGGTGCCGAAGATATCCGAGGTCGCCTCGTTCAGGCCGCCGGACTCACCGGTGTAGTCCAGGCCGGCGGTGTTGGAGGTGACGCCGTGGCTCATCTCGTGGCCGGCCACGTCCAGCGAGGTCAGCGGGTCGTTGTTGCCGGAGCCGTCGCCGTAGGTCATGCAGAAGCAGCTGTCGTCCCAGAAGGCGTTGACGTAGTTGCTGCTGTAGTGCACGCGGCTGTAGGCGGCGACGCCGTCGTTCTTGATGCCGCTGCGGCCGAAGGTGTTCTTGTAGAAGTCCCAGGTCTCCTGCGCGCCGTAGTGCGCGTCGGCGCCCGCGGTGGCGGCGTTGGAGTTGGTGCCGTCGCCCCAGGTGTCGCTGCTCTGCGAGAACAGCGTCCCGGTCCCCGAGGTGCCGTGGTTCAGGTTGTAGGTCTTGTGACCGCCGCGCGTCCCGTCGTTCAGCGTGTACGTCGAGCCCGACTGCGTCGTGGTCAGCGTCACCTGCCCGCTGTAGTGGGTGTTGCCCACGCCGGTCTCGATCGCCTGGTACCGGTGCAGCTCCTTGCCGGTGGTGGCGTCGGTGATGACGTGCAGCCGGCTGGGCGTGCCGTCGTCCTGGAAGCCGCTGACCACGGTCTCCCAGGCGAGCTTCGGGGTGCCGGTGCCGGCCCAGATCACCTTGCGGGCGCTGTCCGCGGTGGGCTTCTTGGCGGCGAGGGACTTGGCGGTCTTCAACGCCTTGGTCTCGGCGGCCGACTTGGTGAAGGCCGCGGTGGTGGAGGCGACCTTGATCGTGTGCTTGTTGTTGTACGTGGTGCTCACGGTGCCCGCGGCCAGGGAGGCGGGCGGGGTGTGCACGATGAGGTCGCCGCCGAGGACGGGGAGTCCGGCGTAGGTGCGCTCGTACCGGGTGTGCAGGGTGCCGTCGTTGTCCTTGACGACGTCCTTGACGACCAGCTTCTCCTTCGCGCCGAGCCCGAGGGTGCGGGCGGTCGCGGCGGTCTTCAGCTGGGCGCTCTTGATCAGTGCCTGGTGCTGGGCCGGGCTGAGCTCGGCCTCCAGGCCGCCGGTGCGCAGCGGGCCGGGGTGGGGAGCGGCGGGCTTGGCGAGGGCCGGAGCGGCCTGCATGCCGACGGCGAGAAAAGCCGCGGTGGAGACCAGGGCGGCTCCGACCGTGGCCCGCTTGTGGGGAAAGCGTCTGTGGGGTCTCACTCGTACTCCTCCTGCTGCGGCCGCCGGGTCGCGGCCGGTGACAGACGGGCAGACGGGTCCGCTGCCCGGGTGAGCTGAGCTGTGCGGCACAGTGATCCGTGAACACACCGGGGATGTGCGGTGCGTGGACGAAGGATTCCAGCCTTGTTCCGCGCATGTCAGTCATGCGGTGGCCATTCGAGGGTTTTCCCTATGCCGGGCATGACGGACACGGCCCGGGCTCTCGCACACCGCCGTACCGGTATTCCGCCTAGGCGCCGACGCCGGACCCGGTGTGGAGCCGCGCATCCGCCGTCCCCAAGTGCCTTTGCAAAAAGCGTACTTGGTGCCGCAGCAGGTCGCAGGTGAGGTCCGTCCCGACGGGCTGGTGTCCCGCGCCGGGCAGGAGCAGCACCTCGTGCGGCCGGCCCGCGGCGAGCAGCGCGCCGGACAGCCGGAGGGTGTGGGCGGGCGTCACCTTGGGGTCGGCGAGCCCGTGGACCAGCAGCAGGGGGCGGGTGAGCCGGGGCGCCTCGCGGAGCAGGGAGCAGGCGTCGTAGCGGTCGGGGTGCTCCCGTGGGTGGCCGAGGAACCGCTCGCGCCAGTGGGCGTCGTAGAGCCGCTGGTCGGTCACGCCCGCGCCGGCCACGGCGGCGCGGAAGACGTCCGGGCGGCGCAGGACGGCGAGCACGGCGAGCGAGCCGCTGAACGACCAGCCGCGGATACCGACCCTGTCCAGGTCGAGCACGGGGTGCGCACGGGCGGCCTCGTGCAGGGCGTCCACCTGGTCGTCGAGCACGGGCCCGAACAGGTCGCCGTGCACCTCGCGTTCCCAGTCCGGCCCGCGCCCCGGGGTGCCCCGCCCGTCGGTCACCAGCACCGCGAAGCCCTGCTCGGCGAACCACTGCGACACCAGCGTCCGCCAGTCGTGGGCGGCGGTGACCCGCTGCCGACCCGCGCCGCCGTAGGGGTCGAGCAGCACGGGGAGCGGGCCGTCGTCCGCCGCCCGGTGCCAGGAGGGCAGGTACAGGGCGGCCCGCAGCGCCCGCGGGCCGAGCCGCAGCAGGCTGCGCCGCACACCCAGCACCGGCGTCTCCACGTACGACGGCACGGTCAGGGCCGGCCGCCCGGCCCGCGGCACCTCGGCGCGCGGGGCCGGGCTGCCGGTGTCCGCGGTGGTCCGCACGAGGGTGCCGCCGCGCAGCACTCCGCCGTGCAGCCCCGGGCCCACACTCCGCCGGCGCGGTGCGTCTCCCGGCCGCCAGGACCACAGGTCGACCTCGGTGGGTTCGTCCGACGCGGTGAACAGCACCTCGTCGCCGTCGACGCCGAGGACGGCACGCACCTGACGGCCCGGGGGCGTGACGGGTTCGCCGTCGGCCGTGAGGCGCCGGGTGCCGTGCAGATCGGCGTGCGCGAGTACGGCCCCGGAGGCGGTGCGGGCCGGCAGTCCCGGCACCAACTCCACCCAGCGCGCCTCCCGTTGCTCGTGCAGCACCTTCGTACGGCCGTCCGCCGGATCGATGCCGAGGAACCGGACGGTGCGCTGGTCACGGGACTGCACGACGGCGAAGGGGCCGTGCGTGTCCCAGCCGGCGCCTACGACGTACTCGAAGGCCTCGTGGTCCCAACGAACGGACATGAGCGGGCCGTCGGGAGCGGTCCGGGCCAGCCAAAGGGTGACGTCGGGGTTCGGTGTGCCGGCGAAGGCGTGGCGGTGGGCCCTGGGCGGGCTGTCGGGCCTGGCGGGGTCGGTGCTGTACCAGCGGCGTACGCGCCTGCGGTCGGTCCGGGCGCACAGCAGGGCGGTGCCGTCGGGCGCCCACCAGTGACCACGCGGGCCGTCGGGAAGCGTCGCGACGGTGTGCTCGGCCACCCCGAACTCCACGTCATCGACGCCCGGTTGGGCCATCGGTCGATCTCCGCTCCCGTCCGCTGCGATGACGCGGAGCGCCCCGCGGCAGACGTAGGCGATACGACGACCGGACGGATCGGGGCGCGGGTCGGACACGGGGCGCATGGCCGGCAGACGCCGGGGCTCACCACCGCCCGGAGCGACGGCCCACAACACCCCGCCCAGCGCGAAGACGACGAGCCCGCCCACCGCGTCGGCGGCATAGCCCGCGATCCCCCGCACCCGGCGCCCGGCGCCGAGCAACCTGACCGGATCGGCCAGCAGCCGCTCCGCACCCGAGGCGAGCTCGAACCCCCAAAGGCAGGCGGCCGGGTCGTCCCCCGTACGACCCCGCAGGTACAGCACGGTCCCGCCGTCGGCCGTCACGGTGAACCGTCCGGGGACACCGCGGCTGAAGCGGGCCGTACGGGCGAGCTGGGTGGGGAGGAGGTCGGGCCGCACGCAAGGCGTCTTCCCTCACCCCTGGACTCGCACACATATTCGATTCTGGTCGGACTCCCTCCGCCTTCGCCTCCGTAGCAGGGGGCGGACTCATGGCAGGATTCCCGATCATGAGCGGTGAGCGAGAAGACCGGCCCGTTGCCCTGGTCACCGGGTCTGCCTCGGGGATCGGGGAAGCCGTCGTACGGCGGCTGGCGGCGGACGGCATGCGGGTGGTCGTGCACTCGCGGCGCAGTACGGAGACCGGGGAGGCGCTGGCCGCCGAGCTCGGCGGTGTGTACCTGCGGGCCGACCTGGCCGTGGAGGAGGAGGCGCGCGGACTGGTGGAGGCGGCACTCGGCCGGTACGGGCGGCTGGACGTGCTGGTGAACAACGCGGGCATCAGTTGGCCGATCCCGCACGGCGACCTGGCCGCGGCCACACCGGCGGACTGGCGACAGCTGCTCGAGGTCAACCTCATCGCACCATGGGTCCTGTGCACCGCGGCACTTCCGGCGCTGCGCGAGTCCCCTGCGGGCGGCAGCATCGTGAACATCACCAGTCACGCCGGCGTGCGCCCCAAGGGCTCGTCGGTGCCGTACGCGGCGAGCAAGGCGGCGCTGAACCACGTCACCCGGCTGCTCGCGGCCGCACTCGCGCCCGACGTACGGGTCAACGCGGTGGCGCCGGGGCTCGTGGACACGCCGATGACGAAGGACTGGACGCAGGCGCACCAACTGTGGCGCGACCGCGCGCCCATGCGCCGCCCGGCCCAACCCGCCGATGTGGCCGACCTGGTGGCGTCCGTGATCGCCAGCACCTATCTCACCGGCGAGGTGATCCTGCTCGACGGCGGACTGAACCTCACCTGAGGGGCCGCCCGGCTTGAACGGGCGCGCCTGCGCTGTGTCGTTCGGCCCCCGGCAAACGCTCGACAAGAGATCCCCGGCGCCCCTAGCCTCACGGCGTGTCCGCATCCCCGAGCCCCCGGTCCTGGCACGAGGTCGGCTCGCGCCAGGAATTCGCCGCCTATCTGGGCTTCCTCGCCGACGACTGCGAGCGGGCGTGCACCGGCGACTCCACCGCGCGGCCCGCCGTACTGCCGTGGGGCAACCGCACCATCGACGACTTCCTCCGGGGCTGGGTCCGGCTGCTCGGCTCCCGGGCCGGCGGAGGAATCGTGGTGTCCGAGCGGGCACCCGGCGAGCCCGGCTGGCGGGGACTGGCTTGTCTGGTGGACGGCGCACGCACGGCGTCCCCACGGTACGACCGCGTCCTCGCGGACGCCGCCACCGGTCCCGACGAGGTCGACAGCGCCGAGGGCCTGCGCGGCTACGTGGCCGAACTCGCCCTCGGCTTCCGCCGCGACGAGCGCGAGCGGCAGGCGAGGGCCGACCGCGGCGAATGGGCCGGCGAGGGAGACACCTGGGCGCACAGCACGCTGTACCACTGGTTGGACGCCTGGTCGCGCTGGGTCACCGCCGAATCGCCTCTGCACACACGGCTCGAACCGGTCACATGGCACTCCGTCGCCCTGCAACTCGGAGCCGCGCAGGGCTACGAGTAGAAGGTCCACAGCGTACCGGCGGCCCGGATGCCGGTGCCGTGCCCGACCGTGAACGACATGTGTGCCGTTCATGTACACCGGGCCCCCGCCAACCGCCTCTGACCGGCGCGTTGTTACCGTGCACCGCGTGTCTGACTCCTCGCGCGATACCGCACAGGGCGCCGGCTGGGGCTCGGCCGAGCCCGGTGCCTACAAGCAGCTGATGCCGGACCACGTCGAGAAGCTGTCGTGGCTGAATCCGCGGACCCTGTGGGCGGCCCGCAACGGCGTGCTGGCGTCCTGGTTCGGTGACCCGACCGGTCGTACCCGCAGCCGCTGGGTGGCGCGCCGCGAGGCGGCCGGGGCGCCCGCCGACAAGGTGATCCGTCGGGAGACCACCGACAGTTTCTCCTTCATGGTCATCGGGGACACCGGCGAGGGCGACGATCCTCAATACGCCGTCGTACCAGGCTTTCTGAAGGCAAGTCAGGGCACCGACTTCGCGGTCATCGCGAGCGACGTGATCTATCCGGTGGGCAGCGCGGACGACTACGGCAGCAAGTTCTTCCGCCCCTACCAGGACTATCCCGCGCCGATATACGCGATACCGGGCAACCACGACTGGTACGAGGACCTCGGCGCCTTCATGCGCGTCTTCTGCGCCGACACCCCGCCGCTCGGCCCCGAGCCCCGGCCCCGCCCGCTCAGCGGCGCCTGGTGGCGCGCCCTGCTGTGGCACCGGCCCCGGCCGGCCGACGAGCAACGGCTCGCCGCCGCCCGGGAGATGCGGTCGGCACCAGGGCAACAGGCCGCGCAGCCGGGGCCGTACTGGGCCGTCGATGCCGGTCCGGTACGGATCGTCGGCATCGACACCGGTCTGCTCGGCACGATCGACGCCGAACAGGGCGCCTGGCTGCGCGAGGTGTCCCGGGGACCGAAGCCGAAGATCCTGATCACCGGGTCGCCGCTGTACGTCGACGGCGAGCACCACCCGTGCGCGATCGAGGGCGGCGGGACGGTGGACGACATCGTGCGGGCCCCGGAGCACCACTACGTGGCCGCGATCGGCGGCGACATCCACAACTACCAGCGCTACCCGGTCGACGTGGACGGCCGCACCATCCAGTACGTGGTCGCGGGCGGCGGCGGGGCGTTCATGCACGCCACACACACGATCCCGCGGGTCTCGGTCGCGGGTGTGACCGAGCGGGACTTCCGCTGCTATCCGCTGCGCGGCGACTCGCTGGCCTTCTACAGCCGCTTGTACGGCCACCGGCTGCGGCTGCGCCGCTTCTTCACCCTGACCGAGGCCGAGGCGACCGCGGTCGTCGCCGAACGCCTCGGCATCGAGCCGGGCCGCAAGCCCGGCACGGACACCCGGGTGACCCGGCGCACCCGCATGGTCGCGAGCCTCCTCGGCACCGGCGGCCGCCCGGACCGCACGTCCCGGTTCCGGCTGCCCGTGCACAAGGTCTACACCCAGCTGTTCTCGCCCGGCTCGGCCACCTACAGCCCGCCGTTCTTCAAGTGCTTCCTGCGGCTGGACGTCGCTCCGGAGGCGGTCCGGCTGCGCTGCTTCGCCGCCACCGGCAACCGGGCGCAGGAGGTCGAGCCTCCGGTCGAGGACGAGATCGTCATTCCGCTGAAGTGATCACACGGTTGTCACACCCGCCTGCCAGAATCGGCAGACGGAAGCGACGTACGACCGCTGGAGGAGCCCGTGCCGCCCACCGCCCGCCCGCTGCGCAAGCTGGGCTTCCTCACCATCGGCCTGTTCGACCCGGCACAGCCGGCCCTGGGCCACGAGTCCACGCTCGGGATCATCGAGCTGGGCGAGCGGCTCGGTTTCGACAGCGCCTGGCTGCGTCACCGCCACCTCCAGTACGGCATCTCCTCACCGGTCGCCGTCCTCGCCGCCGCCTCCCAGCGCACCCACCGCATCGAGCTGGGCACCGCGGTGACCCCGCTCGGCTGGGAGAACCCACTGCGCCTCGCCGAGGACCTGGCGACGGTGGACGTCCTGTCCGGGGGCCGGCTGAACCCGGGCGTCAGCGTGGGCCCGCCGATGCACTTCGAACAGGTCAAGGAGGCCCTGTACCCGGACACGGCCGAGGCCGAGGACTTCGGCTACGAGCGGGTGCGGCGGCTGCTGGACCTGGTGCGTGGCAAGGCCGCCAGCGACTTCAGCGGGGTCGAGGGCTTCGAAGTCTTCTCGGACGTGGTCCAGCCGCATTCCCCCGGGCTCGGCCGGCGGCTGTGGTACGGCGCCGGCAGCCTGGGCTCGGCGCGCTGGGCGGGCCGGCACGGCATGAACTTCCTGACCAGCAGCGTGGTCAAGGCGGAACGGCCGGACGGGCCATGGGACTTCGCCGAGATCCAGCGCTCCCTCATCCGGGAGTTCCGCGCCCATCACCCCGACGGCGAGGCGGCCCGTGTCTCGCAGGGGCTGGTCGTGATCCCCACCGACTCCGCGGGCCCGGAGCAGCGCGCGAAGTACGAGGCGTACGCGGCGAAGCGGCTGCCCCGCACGACCTCCCCGCAGGGTCCGGGCCGGCTGCTGTTCGCGCCGGACCTGGTCGGCACCTCAGAGGAGATCGCCGAACAGCTGCATGCGCACGCCGCGTTCCGGGAGGTGGACGAGGTGGCGTTCGCGCTGCCGTTCACCTTCGAGCACGAGGACTACGTCCAGATCCTGACGGACATGGCGACGAAGCTGGGGCCGGCGCTGGGGTGGCGGCCGGCGAGCTGACCCCCGGGCTCTCGGACCGGCACCGGCACCGGCACCATCCGACGGACCGGTCACCGGACGCCGGCCACCGGGCGCCGGTAACCGAGCGCCGGGCGCCCACGCGCCATTCACCGGCGCCCGCCCAGGCCGCCGCGCGGAGCCCGTTTCACCAGCGGCCCGGTTCCGTGCCCACGACCGCCTCCGACGGCCTGCCATCCACCCCCACGGGCACGTCGCCCTGGAGCATCACCCAGTGCATGATCCGGGGAGAACCGACGTGGGTGTGGTCGCTCGGGGCGAGGTGGATGGTGGCCCGGTTGTCCCAGAAGGCGACGCTGCCCGGCTCCCAGCGGAAGCGGACCGTGTACTCGGGGCGGACCGCCTGCTCCACCAGCATCTGAAGGATCGCCGTGCTCTCCGGGCGGGAGAGGCCGACGATCTCCTCCACGTAGTAGCCGTTGACGAACAGCACCCGCTCCCCCGTCTCCGGGTGCACCCGCACCAGGGGGTGCTGGGAGACGACCTGGTGGTCCAGCAGGTGGCGGACATACGGGTCGTCTCCGGGCCGGGGCTGGTAGCCCATGCCGAGCCGGTGCTCGGCGCGCAGCCCGTCCACGAAGGCGCGGACCGGCGCCGAAAGGCCAGCATAGGCTGCGGCCAGATTGGCCCAGGTCGTGTCGCCGCCGTAGGGCGGTACGGCCTCGGCGCGCAGGATGGTCGCGGCGGGCGGGTCGATACGGGTGCCGTAGTCGCAGTGCCAGCCGCGCAGCAGGGTGTGCCGGCGGCGGTGCAGCCACTCGTCGCGTTCCATGCCGTAGCGGCCTGCCAGTTCCAGCCGGTCGGCCGTCGTCTCGACCTCCGGGAAGTCCGGCGGCGAGTGCGGCCCGCGGCGCGGCATCACAACCGGCTCGCCGAAGCGGCGGGCGAAGGCGACATGCCCGGCGTGGTCCAGTTCCTGCCCGCGGAAGAACACCACCTTCCAGCGCAGCACCGCCTGCCGGATCAGGGCCACCACCGCGTCGGCCGGAGGCTCGGCCAGGTCGACGCCGGTGATCTCGGCTCCGATGTGCCCGGCGACGGGCCGCACCTCCACGCCCTCGACCCACTCCGTCTGCTCCGCGGCGGCCCTGTGTGTCGTCATGCGCGCTCCCGTGCTCGTCCGAACCGGCTCCACGGAAGATCGTGGCATCCGGGGCCTCACACGGCGAACTTCCGGATGGCCGGTGGATGCGTCAGTACTTCCTCGGCATGCCGAAGGACCTCGGCGAGGCGGCGATGCTGGACGGCGTCGGGCGCTGGCGGATCTTCCGGTCGGTGTACGCACCGCTGGCGGCGATCGCCCGCCGCGTCCCGCGCCGCGCTCGGCGTGGCGGTGGCTGGCCCCCTCACTCCCAGGATCGCGGGGGTACTGCCACGGCGGGTCCGGCGGGCGCAGGGTGGGGAGCGAGGCGGCCGGGAGGACCGGTGGCCCGGACATCCTGAGCTTCATCCTGAGAGGTACGACATGACTGCACAGCTCGGCGGCACCGTCACCCCGGCCGACGGCCTGACCCTGACCCGCGTCGGGTACGGCGCCATGCAGCTGGCCGGGCCGCACGTCTTCGGCCCGCCGAAGGACCGTGACCGGGCCGTGGCGGTGCTGCGCGCGGTGGTGGAGGCGGGCGTCACGCACATCGACACCGCCGACTTCTACGGGCCCGTGGTCGTCAACGAGCTCATCCGGGAGGCCCTGCACCCCTACCCCGAGGAGCTGCACATCGTCACCAAGGTCGGCGCCCGCCGGGGAGCCGACGGCAGCTGGGTCCTGTCGCGGCATCCCGAGGACCTGAAGGCGCAGGTGTACGACAACCTGCGGAACCTCTGCGTGGAGTCGCTGGACGTCGTGAATCTGCGGCTGGGTGGCGTGGACGCCCCGAACGAGGACTCCCTGGCCGAGCAGTTCGGCGCGCTGGCCGAGCTGCGGGAGCGGGGTCTGATCCGGCACCTGGGGCTGAGCACGGTGACGGCCGCGCAGCTGGACGAGGCTCTTGCGATCGCGCCCGTGGTGACGGTGCAGAACCTGTACAACCTGGCCAACCGGCAGGACGACGCCCTGGTGGAGCGCACGGCGGCCGAGAACATCGCCTTCGTGCCGTACTTCCCGCTCGGCGGCTTCACCCCGCTGCAGTCCGAGACGCTGGCGAAGGTGGCCACCCGGCTGGAGGCCTCGCCGCAGCAGGTGGCGCTGGCCTGGCTGCTGCGGCGTTCGCCGAACATCGGGCTCATCCCGGGCACCTCCTCCCCGGAGCACCTGCGGGAGAACATCGCCGCCGCGTCCCTGGTGCTGCCGGACGACGCGGTCGCCGAGCTGGACGGCATCGCGGGCTGAACGGCCTGGTCCCGGGTACTCGGGGGCCGTGAGGCGGACGCACGGAAGGAGCCGCAGGTGGCAGCGGAGGACCGGCTGCGGACGTACCGCGGCAAGCGTGACTTCGAGCGGACCCGGGAACCGTCGGGCCAGGAGCCCCGGGGCGCGGGTGACGAACCCCATTTCGTGGTGCAGATCCACGACGCGAGCCGGATGCACTTCGACTTCCGGCTCCAGGTCGACGACGTCCTGAAGTCCTGGTCGGTCCCCAAGGGCCCGTCCACGGATCCCGGGGACAAGCGGATGGCCGTGCCCACCGAGGACCATCCGCTGGAGTACGAGGAGTTCGAAGGGGTGATCCCGCGGGGCGAGTACGGCGGCGGCACGGTGATCGTGTGGGACAACGGCACGTACGAGCCGCTCAGCCACGACCGCAAGGGGCACCCGGTGGACTTCGCGGAGTCGCTGGAGCGCGGGCATGCCACGTTCCGGCTGCACGGCAGCAAACTGCACGGCGAGTACGCCCTGACCCGCTTCCGCGGTGGCGAGGGCGAAGAGGAGGCCTGGCTGCTGGTGCGCAAGGGGCCGGCGCGGTCGGCCGGGCACGGCACGCCGGATCCCCGGCGGGCCCGCTCGGTGCGGACCGGACGCACCCTGGCGCAGGTGGCGGCCGACGGCGGGGAGTGAGCGGCGGTGCCGGGGCTGCTCGACGCGCTGCCGGCCGATCAGCGGGAGCTGCTGCGCCCGGCCCGGCCGGGCCCGGAGCTCGCCGCGTCCCCGATGCTGGCCACGCTCAGCGACCGGCGGGAGTTCGGCGAGGGCTGGCTGTTCGAGCGGAAGCTGGACGGGGTCAGGCTGCTGGCGGTGCGTGAGGGTGGCGGGGTGCGGCTGCTCTCGCGCATGGGTCAGCGGCTGAACGACACCTACCCGGAGATCGTGGAGGCGCTCGCGGCACAGGAGTGCGCCGACTTCACGGTGGACGGCGAGGTCGTGGCGTTTGCCGGGGCCGTACCGACTTCGCCCGGCTGCAGCGGCGGATCGGGCTGACCCGGCGCCGGGACATCGAGGCGTCCGGGGTCGCGGTGACGTACTACGCATTCGACCTGCTGCGCCTGGACGGCCGCGACACCCGTCAACTCCCGTTGCGCGTCCGCAAGTCGCTGCTGCGCCGGGCGCTCACCTTCCGCACCCCGCTGCGGCTCACTTCGCATCGCAACGCGGGCGGCGCCGAGTTGCTGGCCGAGGCGTGCGGGCGGGGCTGGGAGGGGCTGATCGCCAAGCGGGCCGACGGGCCGTACCGGACGCGCCGGTCCACGGACTGGCTGAAGCTCAAGTGCGCACAGGGACAGGAGTTCGTGATCGGGGGTTTCACCGAACCGGCGGGCAGCCGCGTCGGGTTGGGGGCGCTGCTCCTCGGCCACTACGACGGTGACCGGCTGCGCTATGCCGGGAAGGTCGGCACCGGTTTCGACCGGCGGACGCTGCTGGCCCTGCGCGAGCGGCTGGACGGGATGCGCCGGGACACCTCGCCTTTCGCGGGTGCCGTGCGCGAGGCACGCGCCGGCTGGGTGAAGCCGGAGCTGGTCGCGCAGATCGGCTTCACCGAGTGGACCAGGGACGGGATGCTGCGGCACCCCCGCTTCCTGGGGCTGCGCGAGGACAAGCGGCCACGGGACGTGGTCCGGGGAGCGCGCGGCGGCCTGATTCCCGCGCTCACGGCCACACCCGGATCACGGCCCAGATCGTCTTGCTCCGGCCGGTCTGCCGACTGCCCCAGCGCTGGGTGAGCTGGGCGACCAGCAGCAGTCCGCGGCCGCCCTCGTCGTAGGCGTGTGCCCGGCGCAGGTGCGGTGAGGTGGAACTGGCGTCGGAGAACTCGCAGATGAGGGCGCGGTCGCGGATCAGCCGGAACTGGATGGGCGGTTCGCCCGTAGCGGATGGCGTTGGTGACGAGTTCGCTGACGACGAGTTCGGCCACGAAGACGGCGTCGTCCGGCCCCCAGGCGGCCGGTTGTTCGCCGACCGCCTGCCGGAAGGCGGCGACCTGGGCGGGGTCGGGCGGGACATCCCAGGTGGCGACCCGGTCGGTGCCGAGGGCGCGGGTGCGCACGAGGAGCAGGGCGACGTCGTCGCCGGGCTGGCGACGGTGCCGGCCCGCGCGGCGAGCGTGTCGTCCGCGTCGATGACCGCCACGGCGGCGCCATGCTCGTGAGAGGCCGGGCGCCGGGGCGTGAGCGGTTCAGCCTTTGTGGGCGCGCAGGGCGGCGAGAGCCCGGTCGGCGTGGGTGTTCATGCGCAGCTCACTGCGGACGATCTCCAGCACCGTGCGGTCCTGGGCGATCACGAACGTGACGCGCTTGGTGGGGGCGAGGGAGAACCCGCGTTTGACGCCGAACCGCTCACGGACCGTGCCGTCGGCGTCGGAGAGCAGCGGCATGCCGAGCCCGTGCCGCCCGGCGAACTCCTGCTGTTTGTCGACGCTGTCGCCGCTGATGCCGACGGGCCGGGCGCCGGCGGCGGCGAACTCGGCGGCGAGGTCACGGAAGTGACAGGCCTCGGCGGTGCAGCCGGGGGTGAGGGCGGCCGGGTAGAAGAAGAGGACCACCGGCCCGTCGGCCAGCAGCTCGGTGAGCCGGCGGACGGTGCCGGTCTCGTCGGGCAGGGCGAAGTCCTCGGCCTTGTCCCCGACCTCGATGCGTTCCGTCATGACCGTCCTTCCTCGTTCCGGGCGACTCCCCGGGCCCACAGCTCCAGCGGCAGGTGCAGGGGCAGCCGTGCGATTGCGGCCGTGCGCAGCGGTGCGGGCCGGTGCCGCCGGTCCACGGTCATCCGCACGTTCGCCGGGACGATCCCGACGCAGAAGGCCGTGGCCGCCTTCGCGGCGACCGCGCGTGTCCGGGGCGCCGCGGCCCCTGCGGCCGGCGCCGGCTCCACGATCCCGCTGCCGTACGTCCCTGCCCTGGGCGACCCCGGCCGCGGCCGGCAGGCCGGCGAGCGGCAGGGGCGAGCGTTCGCACCGGGGCACGGTTCCTCCTGTGATGGCCTGCCGCCGGATATTACTGGATGGTAGGTGCGGCGGGTGGCCCGTTGCCGCAATGGGCGCCGGTCGTCAGGCCGTGGTGACCGTGTCGTCGGCCTCCCGGCCGGAATCCTCGTCGATCGTGTAGGCGAGGAAGTCGTCGACCATGCGGTGGAAGAGGGCCGCCATCTGCCGCAGGTCCTCGGGCCGCCAGCCGGCGAGGGCGAGCTGCATGCCCCGGGCCCCGGCCTCGCGGATCCGGTCGACGGCCCGCCGGCCCGCGTCGGTGAGCCGGATGCGCTGGGCGCGCCGGTCGACGGGGTCCGGCACACGCGTGACGTATCCGGCCTTCTGCAGCTGCTGCACGGTCCGTGTCACATGTGAGGCCTCCACGCCGAGGCGCTGCGCCAGCCCCCCCCCCGGCCGCAGCGGCTCGGAGTCGGCGATCTGCCGCAGCAGGGCCACCGCGTCGACGACCTCCCCTCGTCCCGTCGGCCGTCCGCGGACATCGGCTGCGTGTCGCACAGGCCGCCCTTCGGCGCGGGCGTGCTGGAATCGGCGAGTCCACCGCCGTTTCGAACACCGGAGGAATTCCATGGCCTTCGCCGTCGTCGCCCAGTACCAGTGCTCCCCCGCCGACGCGGACACCGTGCGCGACGCCCTGCGCAAGATGCGCGAACTGGTCCCGTCGGAACCCGCGAACCTCGCCTACGAGGCGCACGAGATCGTCGATCGTCCGGGAGCGTTCCTGTTGTACGAGCGCTACACCGACCGCGCCGGCTTCGAGTCGCACAAGGAGACGGAGCACTTCGCGGAACTGATCCGGGGAACGGTGTTCCCGCTGCTGAAGGAGCGGACCATCACCTTCGCCGAGACGTTCTGACCCGCCGCGGACGCTGTGGGCGCCGCCCAGGTGGCCTGGCCTGCGGTGCCGGCGCCCGTCCCGCGGGACGTCCCGGCCGTCCCCGGGGACACCGGCACGGCATCGAGGCGGACGGGCGCGGAAACGCTGGCTGTCGTGATCACTGCTCGTGGTCACGAGAACGACAGCCGGAGGTTGCCATGATCCGACGGACTCTCAAGAGCGGTCTGCTGGCCGCGGTCGCGGTGCTCGCGCTCCTGCCCACGGCGGCCGGCGCCACCGCGGCGAGCGCCGCCACCCCGCAGCCGGTACCCAGTGCCACCACCCAGCGCCACACCACCCACCACGCCGAGCACCGCACCCACCGCAGCGGTCGGCGCGCCCAGCACCGCAGGTACGCCACGCACCGCCGGCACCACCGCGTCCACCTCCGCACGCACCACGTGCGCCGCGTGCACCGGAACCACCGGCTGACGGCCCAGCGGGCGGCGTACCACTTCCTGCCGCAGACGGCGGCCTACCGCCTCGCCCTGCACGCCGCGCCGTACCACCTGCGGTACCGCCTGGCGGCCCAGCTGATGACGTACCGTCACGTCCCGCCGCTCACCGGCGTTGTCGCCACGCACCACGCCCCGCTCAACGTCCGCTCCGGCCCGGGCACCGGCTACCGGGTGATCGGCCACCGGTACGCCCACCGGACACTGGCACTCACCTGCAGGACGCGCGGCTCCTGGGTGCACGGAAACCGCACCTGGTACCGGCTGCCGCACCACGCGGGCTATGTCTCGGCCCACTACATCCGCGCCAGCCGCACCCTCCCCTGGTGCTGACGGCGGACCACCGCCGCACCACCCAGCTGCCGAAGGCCCGTTCGACGACCCCCGAACGGGCCTTCGGTGCGTCCGTGCCTCACCTTCCTCCTACCTCACCGGGTGTTGCAGTCGCCGCACTCCAGGGAAGCTATTCCGGCAACAGGGGCGAAACCGCCCATAGCGGAAAGGGAGTCGAGGACGCGCGATGCGGCACCCTCAAGCACCGACCACGCCGGACGAGGCACTGACGGTGGGACTGCGCGAGCTGAAGGACCGTACGGGGCTGAGCCTCGCGGCGCTGGCCGCACGCACCCCGTACAGCAAGTCCGCGTGGCACCGCTATCTGTCCGGCGGCACACCGCCGCCGAGGCCGGCCGTGGAGGCGCTGTGCCGGCTCGCCGGCACCGAACCCGACGACGTACTGGCGCTGTGGGACGCGGCCGGCGTCCCCCCGCCCCCGACCGCGCCCGAGAAGCCCGGCCGAACGCGGTGGTTCGGGCGGATCCCGTCCCGGCGTGCGCCCTGGTTCCCGCTGTCCGTACTGGCGCTGTGCGGTACGGCGACGGCGGTGGTCGCCGCCGTCGCCCTGTCCGCGCGGCCGGGCACCGCGCCCGCCGCACAGCCCCTGTCGACGGTGCCCCGCTGTCACGGCCGGTCCTGCCAGGGCGAGTTGCCCGACACCTCGGTGTGCGCCCGGGACGCGCGGACCGCGAGCACGGTCACCGACCCCGCCTACACGCTCCGGCTGCGCTACTCGCCGTCCTGCGGGACCGCCTGGTCCGAGGTACGGCTGCGCTCCCCCAAGGCCCGCGAGGTGTCGGTGCGGGCCGGCCAGGACGTGCTCTCGGCCGGTTATCCGGCGGACGACTCCACCGGGGACAGCAGCCCGATGCTGTCGGTGTCCTCGCCGCGGGGCGTGGAGGCGTGTGCCGAGGCCGGCGGGGAACTGGCCTGCACGGGCCTGGACGTCGAACCCGACGGGCGGGGGTGAACGACGGGACACGGGCACGGCGCCGCACCCGGAGGCAGCGTGCGGCGCCCTGCGCGGCGGCCGGTGAGCCGGCGGTGACGAGCTTTTGAAGCTGAGCGACTCCGGCATGTCGACAATTTTGTGTGCGTTTTTGGCCGCTGCCGGCTCGCTCGTCGGGCCGCTCAGCCCGTGCGGTACAGCTCGCTGAGCAGTTCGAGGACCGCTTGGAGGGCCGGGTGCGGGTCGTCGCGCCACCAGGCGAGCCGTACGGCGACGGGCTCGGCGTCGCGCACCGGCCGGTAGACGATGCCGGGTCTCGGGTACTGGTTGGCGGTCGACTCCGCGGTGACACCGATGCCGCGTCCGGCGGCGATGACGGTGAGCCAGTCGTCGACGTCGTGCGTCTCCTGGACGGCGGGACGGGAGTCCGGCGGCCACAGCTCGGGGGTGGTGGTCCCGGTGCGCCGGTCGACCCAGAGGATCCGGCTGGTGAGCTCGGCGAGCCGGACGGACCGGCGCCGGGCCAGCGGATCGTCGGCGGCCAGCGCGCACAGGCGCCGCTCCAGGCCGACGATGGCCGCGTCGAACCGCCGGTCCTCCAGCGGCCTGCGCACCACCGCGAGATCGCAGGCGCCTTCACCGAGACCGGCGGAGGCCGTGTTGACGCGGACGAGATGCAGATCGGTCCCGGGGTGGGCGGCGGTCCAGCGCCGCTGGAAGGCGACGGTGTGGCGGCCGACCGCCGACCAGGCGTAGCCGATGCGCAGCCGGGTGTGCCCCGAGGCGGCCTCCTGGACCAGGTCGGCGACGTCCGCCAGCACCCGCCGGGCCTGCGTCACCACCCGCAGCCCGGTCGCCGTCGGGGTCACCTCGCGCGAGGTGCGCCGCAACAGCCGTACCCCGAGGGACCGTTCGAGCCCCGCCAGGGTGCGGGACACGGCCGCCTGGGACACCCCCAGGGCGATCGCCGCGTCGGTGAAGGTGCCCTCGTCGACGATGGCGACGAGACAGCGCAGCTGCCGAAGCTCGATCTCATCCATACGCTCAGCGTATAGATGCGGAGGCCCATGCATTTTGCGCAAGTCCCGGACGGCCGGACCCTCCTCTCATGCGACGAGCTCTGCGACATCCCGCGGTGACGGTGCCCGTATCCGCTGCGGTCCGGAACCCCGCGCCCAGGCGGCTGACCGGGGTGGCGGCCATGTTCGGCAGCGGCCTTTCCAATCAGACCGGCGCGGCGATCGGCTCGCTCGCCTTCCCGGTCCTCGGTCCGCTCGGGGTGGTGGCGGTACGCCAGTACGTCGCCGCGCTCGTCCTCGTGGCTGTGGGCCGACCGCGCCTGCGCGGCTTCACCTGGCGGCAGTGGTGGCCGGTGCTGCTGCTCGCCGGGGTCTTCGGCACCATGAACCTGACCCTGTACAGCGCGATCGACCGGGTCGGCCTCGGGCTGGCGGTGACGCTGGAGTTCCTGGGCCCGCTCACCATCGCGCTCGCCGCCTCGCGCCGCCGGCTGGACGCAGGGTGCGCGGTACTGGCGGCGGCCGGAGTCGTGGTGCTGATGCGCCCCCAGCCGTCCGCCGACTACCTGGGGATGGGCCTGGGCCTGGTGGCCGCGTGCTGCTGGGCCTCGTACATCCTGCTCAACCGGGTCGTCGGGCGGCGCATCCCGGGGGCGCAGGGGACGGCGGCGGCCGCCTGCGTGTCCGCGCTGACCTTCCTGCCGATCGGGCTCGTCGTCGCCGTACGGCATCCGCCGACGACCGGCGCCGTGCTGTGCGCGGTGGCGGCGGGCGTGCTGTCGTCGGCCGTGCCGTACCTCACCGATCTGCTCACCCTGCGCAAGGTGCCGGCCCAGACCTTCGGACTGTTCATGAGCGTCAACCCGGTGCTGGCGGCCGTGGTGGGCTGGGTGGTGCTGGGGCAGAGCCTGGGCCTGCCGGAGTGGGCGGGGATCGGGGCGGTGGTGGCCGCGAACGCGGTCAGCATCGCGAGCGCGCACCGCTGAGGACGGCAGGCACAGTCGCCCATGCCGGGTCAGCTGCGGGGGGCCAGGCCCCCGCAGCTGACCCCGCTCTTGCCCGGGTCGGTCGCCCGGCGCAGTCTGGGTCTATGGGTGCTCAGGACGGCCCCACGCTCATCACGTCCGTGCAGCGGGCCTTCCGGCTGCTGGAGGCGGTGAGCGCGCACGAGAACGGCGCGCCGGCGAAACAGCTGGCACGCGAGACGGACCTGCCCCTGGCCACCGCCTATCACCTGCTGCGCACCCTCGTGCACGACGGATACGTGCGAAAGCTGGACGACGGCGGCTTCGTCCTGGGCGACAAGCTGAACACCCTGCATACGGTGGGCGCGGGCCGCGCGCAGACACTGCTCAGCCGCGTGCGCCCGACGCTGGCCGCCCTGCGGGACGAGCTGTCCGCCGCCACCTACCTCACGTTCTACGAGGAGGGCGAGATCAGGGTGGCCGAGATCGTGGACAGCCCCCGCATGCCCCGGGTGGATCTCTGGGTGGGTTTCGAGGATGCCGGACATGCCACCGCACTGGGCAAGTCCGTGCTGCGCGAGCTGGACGAGGAGGCCCGCCGGGACTATCTGTCCAGGCACCACCTGCCCGAACTCACACCGCGGACGATCACCAGTCTTCCGGAGCTGCTCCGCAGGATCGCGGCACCCCCCTTGGCGCCGGCCGTCACGGACATGGAGGAGTACGCGCTCGGCACCGTGTGCGTCGCCGTGCCCGTCTACTGCGGGAACACGCTCGGCTCGCTCGGCGTCTCCCTGCCGGCGGAGCGGCGGGCCCGGCTCCCGGAGATCCGGGCACGACTGCTTCCGGTCGCGAGCCGAGTGACCAGGAGCCTCTCGCTCACTATCTGAAATTCCGCTTCTTGTGGCTGTCCTCGCCCAGCCCGTTTCATTGACGAAACGGACATTCCGGGTGAGCAACCCCCTACCGGCGAGGACTGCGGACCAGACATGCTCCAGGCCCGACACCATGGCGGCGCCCACGCGCCGATGCGGCTGTTCAGGAACCGTGTGGCCGACGCCCGGCGATCGGGCCACCGGCCTGCCGCCGGGCGGCTGGCCGCGGCAATGCCCCTGCTGCCGGTTCTGGTCCTCGCCGTCGTCGCGCTCCTGGACATCGCCGCCGGGGCGGGGATGCCCTGGTTGCCGCTGCTGGCGGCCGGACCCGCGCTGGCGGCCTCCACCAACGGGCCGCGTGGTGTGGTCTGCGTCGGGCTCCTCGCCGTGGCGATGGGCATGGCGCTGGCCATCGGGCACGCGGCCCCCGCGCGCGAGCCGGCGCCCGTGGTGTCCGCCCTGCTGGCCGTCACCGCAGCGAGCGGCCTGGCCAGCGCGCTGCGTGGCCGTCGCGAGCGGGTCCTCGCCGCCGTCCGCTCGGTCGCGGAGGCCGCTCAGCACGCCCTGCTCCAGCCCGTCCCGAACACCGTCGGCCCGTTCCAGGTGGCCGTCCGCTACAGCGCCGCGGCGGCGGAGGCGCGGATCGGCGGGGACCTCTACGCCCTGGTGACCACGCCCTACGGCATCAGGCTGATCGTCGGTGACGTGCGCGGCAAGGGACTGCCCGCCGTGGGAACGGCCGCGCTCGTGCTCGGGGTGTTCCGCGAGGCCGCCCATGACGAGCCCGATCTGCTCGACGTCGTCGCGAGGATCGAGCGGAGCCTGGCGCGCAACCTCGGTCCCGACGACTTCGTCACCGCCGTGGTCGCCGGGCACTCCGGGTCGGGACACCTGGAGATCGTCAACTGCGGACATGCGCCGCCGCTGCTGATATCCGCCTCCGGAGAGGTCGCGGCGGTGGAACCGGCCCATCCCGCTCCGCCGCTCGGGCTGCGCGCCCTCTCGGGCCAGGCTCCCCGCCTGCAGCGGCTGCCCTTCGCGGTGGGAGACCAGCTGCTGCTCTACACCGACGGGGTCACGGAGGCCCGCGATCACGCGCGTTCCTTCTATCCGCTGGCCGAAGGGGTGGCCCGCCATGTGTGCGAGGAGCCGGCGCGCACCCTCACCGCGCTCCATGACGAACTGCTGACGCATGTGGGCGGCCGGCTGCACGACGACGCCGCCCTGCTCCTGCTCCGGAAGACGACCGTGGACGAGCCGGCGGGCGTGCCGTCACGCTACGAGGCCGCGCTCCAGGGACGGAACGGGGCCGCACTCTAAGGCGCGAGGAGTTCCGCCCACCGGGTGACCCCCTGGAGGTGGGCGCGTATGCCATGGCTGGTGGCCAGGGCGTGGACGATCGTCTCGCCCCTGCCGTGCTCGTCGGGGTCGATCCCGGCGAGGGACCCGCCCAGCGGAAGCCTGGGTCCCGCGTCGGTGACCTCGACGCGCAAGGTGGAGCCGGTCTCGCCCCGCACCCACGACAGCCGGAGCACGGCCGGGGGCCGGGCGTGCAGGATCGCGTTGGTGACAAGCTCCGACACCACGAGCAGTGCGTCCTCCACGAGGTGCGGGCACACGCTCCAGTCGGTGAGGACAGCCGCCGCACGACGGCGTACCGCCGAGACGGCGCCGGCGGCGGGCGGCACCGGACACACGTGGTCGTATGCCGCCTGAAGCAGCGTCTTGAGCTGTGCCGCCATGTTCTCTCCCGGTGTGTGTACGGGCCGGTCCAGCGCCGTGACATCGGCGCGTTACGGGCTCGCATGCACGCTAGGGAGACAAATCGGGCCGGTCAATGAACGGCGGTCGGCATTACCGAACGCTGCCCCACCGCCGCCCCACGGGCACGGCGTCCGTGCGGGTAATAGGCTCGCTTCATGGCCGGCCCAGTCCAGTCGATCGAACGGGCGGCGGCGATTCTGCGTCTGCTCGCCGGCGGGCCCCGCCGACTCGGTCTCGGCGAGGTGGCGGCCTCGCTCGGGCTGGCGAAGGGCACCGCCCACGGCATTCTGCGCACGCTCCAGCACGTGGACTTCGTGGAGCAGGACGCGGCGACCGGAAAGTACCAGCTCGGGGCCGCCCTGCTGCACCTCGGTACCAGCTACCTCGACGTCAACGAGCTGCGCTCGCGCTCGCTCAACTGGGCCGATGCCCTGGCCGCCCGCAGCGGGGAGGCAGTACGCCTGGGCACCCCCCTGGAGGGCAGCGTCCTCGTCGTCCACCACGTGTTCCGGCCCGACGACACCTTCCAGACCCTGGACGTGGGCTCCCTGCTGCCGCTGCACGCGTCCTCGCTCGGCAAGGTACTGCTGGCGTACGGCACCGCGAGCGTCGAGCCGGCCCAAGGGCGGGAGCTGGAGGCGTACACCCGGCACACCCTGGTCGATCCCCAGCAGCTCGCCCGGGCGCTCGCGGAGGTCAGGGAGGTCGGATGGGCCGCCGAGATCCAGGAGATGAGCATGGGCGAGGCCGGACTCGCCGCGCCGATCCGCGGGCACGGCGGCCTCGTCGTCGGCGCCATCGGGCTGTCCGGGCCGGTCGAACGGATCTGCGACAGCCACGGCCACCCCCGCCCGAGTCTGGTCACGCTGATCCGTGAAGCCGCACGGGCGATCTCCAGGGACCTGGGAGCCGCCCGCTGGTAGGCCAGGACAGCCGCCCCTCGATCCGTCGGAAGGCAGACCCGATCATGGCTGAACGGTACGTAATGTCCATCGATCAGGGCACCAACTCGACCCGATGCATCCTGTTCGACCACCGGGGGCGGCTGGTCTCGGTCGCGCAGAAGGAGCACCAGCAGCACTTCCCCAGGCCCGGCTGGGTCGAGCACGACGCCATGGAGATATGGCACAACCTGCGGCACATCGTGCCCGAGGCGCTCTCCGCGGCCGGTGTCGACAGGGGGCAGGTCATCGCCATCGGCCTGGCCAACCAGCGCGAGACGACGGTGCTCTGGGACCGGCGGACCGGCGCCCCGCTGGGCCGGGCGATCGTCTGGCAGGACACCCGCACGGCGCCGCTCGTCGAGGACCTCAGGCAGCGCCCCGGAGAGGCGTTCTTCCTGGAGCGGTGTGCCCTGCCGCCCTCGACCTACTTCTCCGCGCTGCGGATCCGGTGGCTGTTCGACCACGTCAAGGGGGTCGAACAGCGCGCCAAGGACGGCGAGGTGCTGTTCGGAACGATGGAGAGCTGGTTGATCTGGCATCTCACCGGGGGCGCCGACAGCGGCCTGCACATCACCGACGCCACCAACGCCAGCCGCACCATGCTGATGAACATCCGCACGCTCACCTGGGACGACGAGCTGCTGGCCTTCTTCGGGGTACCCCGCGTGATGCTGCCCGAGATCCGGTCGTCCGCGGAGACGTACGGCGAAGCCCGCTCGCTGCTGCCCGGGGTCTCGATCACGGCCGCCCTCGGCGACCAGCAGGCCGCCCTCTTCGGCCAGACCTGCTTCTCCCCGGGCGAGGCGAAGTGCACCTACGGAACGGGCAGCTTCCTGCTCCTCAACACCGGCAGCGAGCTGGTGCGGTCCCGGCACGGGCTCCTCACGACCGTCGCGTACAAGATCGGGGACCAGCGGCCGGCCTACGCCCTGGAAGGGTCGATAGCCGTCACCGGTGCCCTCGTCCAGTGGTTCCGGGACCGCCTGGGGCTGATCAACACCGCCCCGGAGATCGAGACCCTCGCGCGGACGGTCGAGGACAACGGCGGCTGCTACATCGTCCCCGCGTTCTCGGGTCTGTTCGCGCCCCGCTGGCGCAGCGACGCACGCGGGGTCATCGTCGGCCTCACCTCGTACATCACCAAGGGCCACCTGGCGCGTGCCGTCCTGGAAGCCACCGGATGGCAGACCCGGGAGGTCGTCGACGCCATGAACGCCGACTCCTCGGTCCCCCTTCGGCAGCTCAAGGTGGACGGGGGCATGACCGCGGACAACCTGCTCATGCAGTTCGTGGCCGACGTGCTCGGCGTGCCCGTGGTACGGCCCATGGTCGCCGAGACGGTCTCACTGGGCGCCGCCTACGCGGCCGGGCTCGCCGCGGGCTACTGGCCCGATCTGGAAGTGCTGCGCCGCAACTGGCACCGGGCCGGCCAGTGGCTGCCGGACATGGACCCCGAGCTGCGCGAGTCGGAGTACGACAACTGGCAGCGAGCCGTGGAACGGTCGCTGGGGTGGGTCAGACCGCCGCGATCTCCCTGACGCCGAACCGGCGGGAAGCAGACAGCGCTGGACGGCAGGTCGTGGTGACCTTTGATGAATGAAACTCAGCGCGCAGGCCCGACCGGGGCCAGCCACAGACCCAGGATCGCGTCCACGAGGCCGGTGGCCGCCTCCGCCCAGGTGGTGCGCGGGGGCGGGGTGCCCTCGGCGAGGGACCGTTCCCGCTCCGCGCAGGTGTGCAGGATCAACAGGCGGACCATCTGGCCGCGTTCGGCGCGGACCTCGGGCGGCAGCTCCGGCAGGGTGCGGTTCAGGCCCTCGATCGCCTGCCGCAGCGCCGGCGAGGCCATGGACTCCTCGACCATGATCTCGTGCAGCGCCGGGTCGGTCATGACCTGGGCGCAGAACCGGGCGTACCAGGTGGGGCTGCCGAGCCCGGCCAGGTGCTCGGTGACCGGTCGCACCAGGCACTGGACCCAGTCGCGTACGTCGGTGGAGTCGTCGGCCGCGACGAGGGCCCGCTCCCTGAGCACCTCGATGCGCTCGGCGTGCCGTCGGGCCACCGCGCGGACCAGGTCGGCCTTGGTGCCGAAGTGGTAGCCGACCGCCGCGTTGTTGCCCTGGCCGGCGGCCTCGCTGACCTGGCGGTTGGAGACGGCGTAGACGCCGTGCTCGGCGAACAGCCGTTCCGCCGCGGTCAGGATCGCTTCCCGCGTCGCGTTCACCTGTTCGGCCCGCGCCGTTCTGCGCGCCATGCTCACCACCGCTCCGGGACTGCGCTCCGCCCCGGGGCGGCCAGTCCCGCGCGCCGCCCCGGGCCCCCGCCCGGGGCGGCGAGGTCCAGCCGAAGAAGCGTACGGCGCGCGCCCGCCCCATCCGGGAAGGTTCCCTTTCTCATGTCCGACGCTCCCGCCCGCCCCGCCGAGGCCGGCAGATCCGTTGCGTCGCGGCCGGGTGCCGTGGTCGCGGTGCTGGCCCTGGGCGGTCACGGCCACGCTGCTGGCCGCCGCGGTCGCCACTCCGGTGGCGGGACGGCTCGGCGACATGTTCGGCAAGCGGCGCCTGCTGCTGGTGGCCGGTTCGGTGGTGTGCGCGCTCAGCGACGCGCTGGTCCCGATGATCACCGGCCGTGCCCTCCAGGGGCTCGCAGCGGCCGTGGTGCCGCTCGGCATCGGTTGCCGCCGGAGCGGCTGGCCGGCTCGACCGCGCTGATGAGGGCCTCGCTCGGCGTCGTGGCCTTCGCGCTCGTACTGACCAGGTGCCGGAGTCGAGCGTGCGCACCGGTGGCCGGTTCGACCTGGTCGGGGCGCTCGGCATGGCCGTCGGACTCGTCTCGCTGCTGCTCGCCGTATCCAAGGGCGCCGACTGGGGCTGGGGCAGCGGCACCACCCTGGGTCTGCTCGCGCTCGCCGTCGTGGTCCTGGTGGCCTGGGGCTTCTTCGAACTGCGCACGGCCGCGCCGCTGGTGGACCTGCGCACCACGGTCCTCGGCAGGTCCATGCTCACCGTGGGTCTCGTCATGGCCCCACAGGGCCTGGTGATGATGGCCATGGCGCCCGTGTCCGCCCTGATCACCAGGGCTTGGGGCCCGAAGATCACGCTGATGATCGGAGCGGTGATCGTCGCCGCCGTTTACGGGCTCGACATCGTGATGATGAGCGAGGTCTGGCAGCTGATCCTGGCGTCCTGCGTCATCGGCGCGGGCGTCGGCTTCGCCTACGGCGCCATGCCGGCCCTAATCATGGGGGCGGTACCGCCGTCGGAGACGGCCGCGGCGAACAGCCTCAACACGCTGATGCGGTCCATCGGCACGTCGGTGGCCAGCGCCGTCGCCGGGGTGGTCCTGGCGCAGCTGACGATCAGCCTCGGTGGCCACGCGCTGCCGTCCGAGAACGGCTTCAGGGTCGTCATGGCGATCGGCGCGGGCGCGGCGCTCCTGGCCTTCGGCGGAGACGGTCGGTTGAGATCGGCGGGGGCGGGGGCGCCGGGGACAGGGCTGTGCGGACAGGCCCGGGCCGCGCGCGGCGGTGTCGGCATCCGGCGGGTGTCCACTCTCGGCCCGCCCGATACGACCCCGGTACTCAGCCAACGCTGAGGCCGCAGCCCCCGCCGCGGTCCCTTCACGCCCCGCGCCCGCTTCCGGCCTCCCAGGCCCCGGCACCGGAGACGGCCGGCTGAGGCGGCTGGGGGTGTGTAGCCGCGCTGGAGAGGCCACACACCCGCGACGGACGGTCCCCGGCGCGCGGAGCCGGCGCGGGCGCCGTTCAGGGGAACCCGCGGTGAAAGGGGCGTGACGGCGCCGGGTGTGGTCGAGGTCTTCAGCCGTGACCGCCGTACCCCTGCCGCTCATCGCGCCGATGCTCGCCACTCCCGGCACGCTGCCGCCCGCCGCGCAGGACGAGCGGTGGGCGTACGAGACCAAGCAGGACGGGCAGCGGGCGATGGTCTATCTGCCCGGCGACGGCAGCGTGCTGCTACGCGCCCGCTCGGGGGAGGACATCACCGCGGCCTATCCCGAACTGCGGCCGCTCGGCGGCGCGATCGGCGCCACGCCTGCCGTGCTGGACGGCGAGGTACTGGCCCTGGACGAACAGGGGCGGGCCGACTTCCAGTTGCTGCAGAGCCGGATGGGCCTCACGCACGCCCCCGCGCGGGCGGCGCGCCGGGCCGCGCAGGTGCCGGTGCATCTGGTGCTGTTCGACGTGCCGTACCTCGAGGAGTCGCTGCTACGACTGCCGTACGTACGGCGGCGGGCCCGGCTGACGGAGCTGGGCCTGGCCGGGCCGTACTGGTCGACGCCGGGTGCCGTGACCGGACATGGCGCCGAGGCGCTCGCGGCGACCCGGGAGCACGGCCTGGAGGGCCTGGTGTGCAAACGGCTGGACTCGGTGTACGAGCCCGGGGTGCGCTCCCGAGCCTGGATCAAGATCCGGAACTGGCGCGCCGAGGACGTGATCGTCGGCGGCTGGCTGCCGGGCAAGGGACGGTTGAGCGGGCTGCCCGGCGCTCTGCTGGTCGGTCAGCGCGACGCGCGCGGCCGGCTGCGGTACGTCGGCGGGGTGGGCACCGGATGGAGTGAAGCCGAGCGGACCGAACTGGCCCGGCTGCTGGAGGCCGCCGCGAGCGACCGGTGCCCCTTCGAACCCGCGCCCCGGATCCCGCAGGCCCGCTGGGTGCTGCCCCGGCTGGTGGGAGAGGTCGGCTACAGCACCCGTACCCGGGCCGGGCTGCTCCGCCAGCCGTCGTGGCTGCGGCTGCGCCCGGATCTGCCGCCGGAGGAGTCGGCGGCGGACCTGCCCGAGGGCCTCGGGTGAGACCGGACTGTCGAGCCCGGCTCCGGTCATGGGGTCTATCGTGTGCGCATGCCGGTTCCCGAACTGATCCGTATCGTCTCCCGCGACTCCCCCATGGCCTTGGCCCAAGTCGAGCGGGTCCGAGCCGAGTTGGCCGTGCTGCACCCGGGTGTGCGCACCGAGGTGGTTCCGGTGAAGACCACCGGCGACAAGTGGCTCGGCGATCTGTCCAAGGTCGAGGGCAAGGGGGCGTTCACCAAGGAGGTGGACGCGGCCCTGCTGGCCGGGGAGGCCGATCTCGCGGTGCACTGCGTCAAGGACGTGCCCGCCGACCGGCCGCTGCCCGCCGGGACCGTGTTCGCCGCGTTCCTGAAGCGGGACGACATCCGGGACGCGCTGATCCACCCGGGCGGGCTCACCCTGGACGAGCTGCCGGCCGGCACCCGGATCGGCACCTCCTCGGTGCGCCGGGTGGCCCAACTGGCTGCCACGCACCCGCACCTGGAGTGTGTGCCGTTCCGCGGCAACGCCAATCGCCGGCTGGAGAAACTGGCCGCCGGGGACGCGGACGCGCTGCTGCTGGCGGTGTCCGGTCTGGAGCGGATCGGCCGGACGGACGTGATCAGCGAGGTGCTGTCGGCGGAGGCGATGATGCCGCCGATCGGCGCGGGCATCCTCGCTCTGCAGTGCCGGGAGGACGACGCCGGTCTGATCGACGCCGTCAGCGGACTCGGCGACCCGGACACGCACCGCGAGGCGACGGCGGAGCGGATGTTCCTGCATGTGCTGCAGGGCCACTGCAACAGCCCGATCGCCGGCTACGCGCGCGTGGACCGCAGCGGGGAACTGTCCCTGCGGGCCTGTGTGTTCACTCCCGACGGCAAGACCCGGCTGAACGCCCACGAGTGGGCGGGCCGACTGGATCCGGCCACCCTCGGCACCTCGGTCGCGGTGGCGCTGCTGCGACAGGGCGCGCGGGAGATCATCGACGGCATTCCGCACTAGGGTCTGCCGTCACATACCCGTCGTCCGCCCGTGGGGCGTGCCCGGCGGCGTCCGGTGCGCGCGGTCGCCAGGCGCCGGGAGCGCCCCCGAAGGGGGTCCCCCGCGATGGGGGTCACCCGCGATGGGGTCCCCCGGCGCGAGCGGAGCCGAGCGTGGGGATGAGCCACGTGGGCGGTTCGGCGACGCGGCTGAGGGCACGTCTCCGGGGAGTGCGCGCAGCCGCGGCTCGTGCGCCGTTCGACCGCGTCAGGCGGAGCCGGGCTCCGTCTGATCCCTCAGGAAGACGCTGACCTGGTGGGCCAGGCTGCCCTGCCCGGCAGCCGTGGGGGCGGTCGCCGGGGCCGCCTCCAGGACGCCGATACCACCCGTCCACAGCCGGCGGTCGCACCACTCCTCGTCCACCCGCAGCTGCACCTGCACGTCCACGTGGGTCAGGGCGGCCTCGGGGGCGGCGGCGAAGAGCACGGCGGTGGCCCGGCGCAGCGGGTAGACGTCGAAGCCCTCGACGAACTGGGAGTTGCGCCAGTCGATGAACGCGCCCTCGCCGTCGGGGCCGACCCGGACGTCGATCTGACCGTCCTCCAGGTGGATGCCGTAGTGCCGCGCACCGCGGTTCTCGACCGTCACCCGGACACTGAAGTACGTCAGCCCGGCGGCGGCGTCGTCGCGTCCGCGCGGCGGCTCGGCCGCCTCCAGACGGTGGACGCGGACCCGCAGACCGGCATGCTCGTCGTACTCGTGCCAGTCCCCGACCACGTTCGGCTCGTACACAGTGCCCCTCTCGACCTCCGAGAGCTGCTGTTTATCTGTGGGCTGAGTGCACTGTCAAATGAGCAGAATGCGCTGTGGCCAGGGGGTTCGCCCGCTTTGATCGCTGATCAAGCGCTGCCCAGGAAGGATGCGTTCGCGGCGCTTTCGGCGGGGGTACGGGTGCGTGCCGCACATCACGTCCGCGGCAAGATCATCGCGCCAGCCGGCCGAGCAGTGCGGAGGCCGCGGTGATGCCGAGCGCGGCGGCCACCGCAAGGACGGCGAAGTCGGTGCCGAGATGCGCGTGCGTGCCGAGCAGAAGACCACGCAGGGCGTCGACTTGATAGCTGAGCGGGTTGACCTTGCCGACGGCCTGCAGCCAGCCCGGCATCACCGAGACGGGGTAGAGGGCGTTGGAGGCGAAGAACAGCGGCATGGTGATCGCCTGCCCGAAGCCCATCAGCCGGTCGCGGCTGAGGACGATGCCCGCGATGGTCATCGACAGACAGGAGAAGAAGACGGAGGCGAGGACTACCGCGGCGGCGACGCCGAGCAGCTTCAGCGGGTTCCAGGTCAGGGCCACGCCGAGCACGGCGGCGATCACGATCACCACGACCGCCTGCACCAGCGACTTCACCCCGGCGGCGAACGCCTTGCCGGTGATCAGTGCCGAGCGCGGGGTCGGGGTGACGAGGAGCTTGTTCAGGATGCCCGCGTCGCGCTCCCAGATGATCTGGATGCCGTAGAAGATCGCGATGAACATGGCGGACTGGGCGATGATGCCGGGCGCCATGAAGTCGATGTACGGCACTCCGCCGGTGGGGATCGCCCGTATCCGGGTGAAGGTCTGGCCGAAGATCAGCAGCCACAGGGCGGGCTGGACCGCGCGGGTGTACAGCTCGGTGCGGTCGTGCCGCAGTTTCTGCAGCTCCACGGCGCACATGGCGGCGACCCGGGCGGGCAGCAGTCGCCAGCCGGCGCGCGGGACGGGCGGGCGGAGCAGCAGGGCGATGTGGTCGTCGGGGGTGCGGTCAGCCGACGCGGCGCGCGGTGCGGCGGGTGCTGCGGACATCGCGGAAACCTCCTCCGGAGTTGTCGTCGAGGCCGCTGCCGGCGACGTCGCGGAAGACGTCCTCCAGCGTGGGCAGGGTGTCGGCGTCCCGGCGTTCGGCGAGGCCGTAGCGCAGCTCTGCCGGGGTGCCGAGGGCGCGGATGCGGCCGCGGTGCATCAGGCCGACCCGGTCGCAGTACTGGTCGGCCTCGTCCATGTAGTGGGTGGTGACGAGGACGGTCATGCCGGTCGCCGCGCGGACGGCGTTGATGTGGTCCCAGACGCCGGTGCGGGCGATCGGGTCGAGCCCGATGGTCGGCTCGTCGAGGATCAGCAGCCGAGGCGCGCTGACCAGCGCCTGGGCCAGCTCCAGGCGGCGTACCATACCGCCGGAGTAGGTCCCGGCGAGCCGGTCGGCGGCATCGGCGAGTCCGACGGCGGCCAGCGCCTGGCCGACCCGTTCGGCGCGCTCGCGGCGGGGCACGTCGAAGACGCGGGCGAAGAGGGCGACGTTCTCGCGGCCGGTGAGCCCGCTGTCGGCGGAAAGCTGCTGCGGCACGTAGCCGAGCAGCCGGCGCACCGCCATGCGCTCCCTGGTGGCATCGTGCCCGAAGACGCGGACCATTCCGGCGGGGACGGGCAGCAGGGTGGTGATACAGCGGATGGCGGTGGTCTTCCCGGCCCCGTTGGGCCCGAGCAGCCCGAACACCTCCCCCTCCCGAACAGCCAGGTCGAGCTCGTCGACGGCATGGGTGTCCCCGAAGGCGTAGGCAAGCCGGGTACAGCTGACGGCTTCGGGGGCACCAGCAGTGCCCCCGTCCGCGGCGGCGACGCCTTCGGCGCAAGCGCCGGCGGTTCCTGCGGTGCCGATGGCTCCGGCGGGCACCGTGACGGCATCGGTGGGCGCCGTGGCGGCCTCGACAGACGGGCCGACCGCTTCAGCGGTGCCCCCAGCCGCGGCAGATGCGTCCGCCCCCTCGTCGGCGGTGCCCGCGCCCGGCGGGGACGCGCCGGGGGGCGCGGCCGTGTCGGCGGCCTCGGTCGGTGCGCTGGTCCCCTCGGGGGTGCCGGTGGTGGGGTCGGGGGCGGCGGGGGTGTCCTTCGTCATGGTGTCCGGACCTCCGTCGTGATCGTCGGCCTTCGTCATGCTTCCCCGGCCTCCTCGTACAGAGCGGCGGCCAGCTTGTGCAGCGCCGGAAGGGCCGCGTGCAGGGCCGCGCGGTCGGTGTCGTCCAGCCGGGACAGCTGCCGGCCGACCAGCTCGGCCCGGCGCCGCTGCCAGTCGGCGAGCCGTTTCTCGGCGGACGCGGTCAGCTGCAGCCGGGCCGCGCGCCGGTCGGCGGGGTCGGTCCCGCGGACCAGGTGTCCGCCCCGGACGAGCTGGTTGACCAGGGTCGACACGGAGTTGCCCGCCAGGTGCAGCTCCCTGGCCGCGTCCGAGATACCGATGCCGGGCCGGGACTCGACCAGCCGTAGCAGCTCCACCTCGGCACCGCGCAACCGGGGCACGCTCAGCCCGTCGCGCAGCCGCCGCCGGATCAGCCGCTGAATGCGCACCAGCGCGTCCGCCAGCTCCTCCGGGAAGGTCTCGGACTCCGTTGCCGCTCGCCGCGCCGTCTCGGGTTCCACACCGGAGAGATTACCTCTGACACAGAGGTAATTCCTGTCGGGAGGCGTCAATACCTGCTCGGCCGCATCCGGTTTGCGGTTATTTGTTTTGCTATGTACGGCGGCGGGAAAAGGTAAGACAGTGCTTCGGACCGGAGGCACGTCCGTGGGACCCGGCCCTGCCGGACGCCCCGGTGTCCTTTCCCTGGTCCGCGCGCGCCTCCCACGGTGTCTGTCCATCCAGCACCTGCTGAGAGAGGTGCGCACGATGAGTGTCACCGGCAGCACGACCTCCCATCCCCACGATGACGCCCCCGACACGGCGGAGTCCTTCGAGCGGCTCGCGCAGTTGCCCGACGGCCCCGAGCGGCGGGCGCTGCGTGATGAACTGGTCCAGCTGTGGCTGCCCATGGCCGAGCGGATCGCCGTGCGGTTCCGCGGCCGCGGGGAGGCCCTGGAGGACCTGTACCAGGTGGCCGCCCTCGGTCTGGTGAAGGCCGTCGACCACTACGACCCGGAGCGCGGCCGCGCCTTCGAGGCGTACGCCGTGCCCACCATCACCGGTGAGATCAAGCGCCACTTCCGCGACCACATGTGGACCCTGCACGTACCGCGCCGGGTGCAGGACCTGCGCAACCGGGTCCGTTCCGCCACGAAGGAACTGGCCCAGAGCACCTCCGGGCGTCCGCCCACCGTGGCGGAGATCGCCGCCTTCACGCGGCTCAGCGAGGACGAGGTGCGCACCGGCATGGAGGCGCTGGAGTGCTTCTCCGCGCTGTCCCTGGACGCCGAGGTGGCCGGGACGGACGGCTACGCCCTCGGGGACTCCCTCGGCGGCCCCGACCCCGGATACGACCTCGTGGTCGACCGGGCCGCCGTCAGGCCGTGTCTCGAGGCGCTGCCGGAACGCGAGCGCATCATCCTCTACCTGCGGTTCTTCCGCGGAATGACACAGAGCCGGATCGCCCAGCAGCTCGGCATCTCGCAGATGCACGTGTCCCGCCTGCTCAGCAGCTGCTGCGACCGGCTGCGCGAGGAGGTGCTCGCCGAGGCCCGCTGAACCCCGCCCGGGACTCACTCCTCGGCGGCTCCGGGCAGCTGAGTGGGGCTGTACCGGTCGAGGGCGTCCTCCAGCGCCGCGCGGACCTCGGGCGGGATGTCGCCGCGGCGGCCCCAGATGAGGATCAGCTCCGCTATGTTGCGCAGCTTGATGTTGGTGTGCTGGGAGACCTCCTTCAGCACCTCCCAGCCCTCGTCCGGGGTCATCCTGCCCAGGGCCACGATCATTCCGATCGCCTGGTCGACGACCGCGTGGGAGGTCACGGCCTCCTTCAACTGGTCGACTTCCGCCTGCAGCTCCGCGATCCGGTCGGGCTCGCTCGCACCCATGTCCCCATGGTCCTCGGTGGCCTGGACCGATGCCACCGGGGGTACTCGACAGGCACCGGACCCCGTTCCGGTTGGACACTGGTGCCAGACCGGTGGCCGCCCGGCCCCGAGAGCAGGACGCGACTGCCATGAACGACAACGCCCCCGTCAGCGGTGGACCGCGCAAGCGAGACGTCGTCTCCACGCACTCCGTCTTCGGCGCCCCGTGCTGGGTGAGCCTGACCAGCCGTGATCTCGCGGCCACCCAGGAGTTCTACACGGCCGTCCTAGGCTGGCGCTGGCGTGGCGCCAAGCTGGGCGAGCACTTCCGTATCGCGCTGGCGGACGGGGTGCCGGTGGCGGGGATCGCCGCGGTCGCCGCCATGTGGCAGATGGCGGTGGCCTGGACGCCGTACTTCGCCGTTCCGGACGCCGACGTGGCGGTGGCCCGGGTCCGCGAGCGCGGCGGTACGGCGGCCGTCGGACCGCTGTCCTTCCCGCCGGGCCGGGCCGCGCTGCTCGCCGACCGGGACGGGGCCACCTTCGGCATCTGGCAGGGGGAGCTGGTCGGCAACTGGGAGGCCTGGCGGCGGGCGTCACCGACCTTCATCCGGCTGCACACCCGCGACGCCTTCGACGCCGCGATGTTCTACGGCGAGATCCTCGACTGGGCGTCCGGGAAGCCGGGCTGCTGCGAGGTGGAGTACGAGGGCGGCGAGGTGGTGCTGCGCAGCCAGGGCGACATCGTGGCGCGCATCGACTCGGGCGCGGTGGAGTCGGCACCGGATCCCTCCGTGCGGCCGCACTGGCAGATCCACTTCGCCGTCGCGGACGTCATCGGCTGCGCCCGGACGGCGGAAAAGCACGGCGGCAGCGTCCTGAGCGAGGAGGAGGACGAGGCGATCCTGCGGGATCAGGACGGCGCCCAGTTCACGGTGACGTCACACCGCGCTCGCTGAGCCGGGGGGACGCGTCGTCCGCCCGCACCCGCAGACAGGCACTCACCTCGCGACCCGGGACGGACGCGACAGCAAGATCAGGCTGCGGGCCTCGCCGCGGAGCCTCGTACCGGCCTTGTGTTCGCGTTCGTCCGGGATTCCGTCCGGGTCGGCGGTGTCGATCAGGGTCGTCCAGCGCTCGCCGAAGGACTCGTCGGGCAGGCGGAAGTCGACCGGTTCCCAGTAGCCGTTGACGAGCAGCAGGAAGGAGTCGTCGGCCATGCGGCGCCCGTAGGCGTCGCGTTCGGCGATGGCGTCGCCGTTGAGGAACACGGTCACCGAGTGCGCGTCGCCACGCTGCCAGTCCCGGGCGGCCATCTCGCGGGCGTCGGGCCTGAGCCACATCAGGTCGGGCAGCGGCTGTTCGGCGTTGGTCGCGGTCTCGCCGCGGAAGAAGCGGCGCCGCCGCAGCACGGGGTGCGCGGCGCGCAGGGCGATCAGGTGCCGGGTGAACTCCGCCAGGGACCGCTGCTCCTCCGTCAGCTCCCAGTCCACCCAGGAGATTTCGTCATCCTGGCAGTAGGCGTTGTTGTTGCCCCGCTGGGTGCGGCCGAGTTCGTCGCCGTGGCAGAGCATCGGGATGCCCTGCGACAGCAGCAGCGTGGCCAGCAGGTTGCGCTGCTGGCGGGCGCGCAGTTCGAGGACGGTGGGATCGCGGGTCTCGCCCTCCGCGCCGCAGTTCCAGGACCGGTTGTGGCTCTCGCCGTCCCGGTTGTCCTCGCCGTTGGCCTCATTGTGCTTGTCGTTGTACGACACCAGGTCACGCAGCGTGAAACCGTCGTGCGCGGTGACGAAGTTGACGCTCGCGCGCGGCCGGCGCCTGCTGTGCTGGTACAGGTCGGAGGAGCCGGTCAGCCGGGAGGCGAACTCGCCGAGCGAGCCGGGCTCGGCCCGCCAGAAGTCCCGTACGGCGTCCCGGTACTTGCCGTTCCACTCCGACCACAACGGCGGGAAGTTGCCCACCTGGTAGCCGCCCTCCCCCACGTCCCAGGGCTCGGCGATGAGCTTGACGCGGCTGATCACCGGGTCCTGCTGGATCAGGTCGAAGAACGCCGAGAGCCGGTCCACCTCGTGGAACTGCCGGGCCAGCGTGGCGGCGAGGTCGAAGCGGAAGCCGTCGACATGCATCTCGGTGACCCAGTACCGCAGCGAGTCCATGATCAGCTGGAGCACGTAAGGGTGCCGCATCAGCAGGCTGTTGCCGGTGCCGGTGGTGTCGTAGTAATGCGCCCAGTCGCCGTCGACCAGGCGGTAGTAGGAGGCGTTGTCGATGCCCCGGAAGGACAGGGTCGGCCCCATCTCGTTGCCCTCGGCGGTGTGGTTGTAGACCACGTCGAGGATCACTTCGAGGCCGGCCGCGTGCAGCGCCTTCACCATGGCCTTGAACTCGTCGACCTGCTGGCCGAGGGTGCCGAAGGCGGCGTAGGCGTTGTGCGGGGCGAAGAAGCCGATGGTGTTGTAGCCCCAGTAGTTGGACAGGCCCCGGTCCTGCAACACCCCGTCCTGTACGAACTGGTGCACCGGCATCAGCTCCACCGCGGTCACCCCGAGCGAGGTCAGGTGCTCGAGGACGGCGGGGTGCGCGAGGCCGGCGTAGGTGCCGCGCAGCCGCTCGGGGACGTCCGGGTGGGCGCGGGTCAGGCCGCGCACATGCGCCTCGTAGATCACCGAGTCCGAGTACGGCGTCCGCGGCGGGCGGTCGTCGCCCCAGTCGAAGGACGCGTCCGTGACCACGCCCAGCATGGAGTGCCCGGCGCTGTCGGCGGGGGCGGGGCCGTCCGGAGCCCGCTCGTACAGCGAGGCGTGGTTGTCGATCTGCCCGTCGACGGCCCGGGCGTACGGGTCGAGCAGCAGCTTCGCCGGATTGCACCGGTGGCCGAGCGAGGGCTGCCAGGGGCCGTACACCCGGTAGCCGTAGCGCTGGCCCGGCGCGATGCCGGGCAGATAGGCGTGCCAGACGAATCCGTCGACCTCGTGCAGCCGGACGGGGGTCTCGCGTCCGGCGTCGTTCACGAGGATCAGCTCGACCCGCTCGGCCACCTCGCTGAACAGGGCGAAGTTGGTGCCCTGTCCGTCGAACGCGGCACCCAACGGGTAGGGCTGCCCGCTCCACACGGACAGCCCTTTCCTTCTCTTGCGGGCGGTCACCGGCTGCCCTCCAGGGCGTCGCCCAGTACGGCGGCCGGCGCACCGAGCGCGTCGTCCACGGCGCGCGCCGGGGCGGCCAGCACCGCCACCGGCAGTTCGCGCGGCACCTGGAGCCCCTGCCGCAGCGTGGGCGCGGGCGCGGTCGGCACCAGCGGGACCCGCTCGCCGGCACGGGCGCGCTGCGAGAACCAGATGATCTTGCTGCCGGTCTCCGAGGTGCAGCAGCCCCAGCCGTCGCTCATGGCGGCGATGTCGGCGAGGCAGGCGCGCAGGTCCTGGTCGGGGCGCAGATCCGGGTCGTCGTCCCCGAACGCGGTGATGAGGTGCTGGCCGTTCCACCACATCTCGATCGACGTGTGCTTGTCGGTGGCGTGCTGGTCGATCGCCCGCAGCAGCAGTTCGGCGCCGCGGCAGACGGGGTCCGCGAGGTTCTCGAGGTCCCAGTAGCGGAGGTGGGCGGCCAGGATGCGGCTGACCTGTCCCACCCGTTCCGGGCTGACTTCCACATCGATGTGGTAGTAGCAGGGCACTGCGGTCTTCATCGTCGCTTGCTCCTCACCGGCGAAGCTCTCGCTCCCCTCGCCCGTCCGGGAGGGATCCCGGATGCCCGCCCGGGAAAGGTCCCGGACACACAGCGTGAGCGCTGATCGCTTCTGAGTCACCTCTACGGTGCGGGCACTACGCCATTCGTGCAACACGAGAGCCCGGCACCCGCCCGTGGTTGAAGATCCAACAAGACGCTGCGTCGTCGTCCGTGCACCATAAGTGAAAGCCTCGATCGCCGTAACGGTGCCGTGCCCTCCCGCGCGCGGACACCACCCGACCGTCGGGAACGCGCCCAGTCGAGAGCGTGGAGGGTGAAGAGGGCAATGCTGCTACCCGCCAAGGCCGAAGTGGCCCGGGCGTTGCGGCGTTACCGGGCGTGGGAGCGCGTGATGCTCGCCTCGCCCCACGACCGCACGGTCCGGGCCACCTTCGAGGACTCGGGCTACACACTGTGCGTGCTGATGGGCAAACGCTGCGCCCGCGAGGCCGCGGATGCCGCCGAGCGCTATCTGCGCACCAACCTGGTCACCTACCTGCGCGAGCAGGACGGACGACCGCGGCCGCGCCGGTCGGCCAGACGAGCGCCACCACCGGAGCGGCGTTCCACGGCGCCGGCGCCTGACCTGGCACCGTACAAGGCATTCCCCACGGGACCGGCGTGAGCCGGCCCTTCTCGGATCGCGAAGCCGGGCCGGGTGCCCGGCTTCGCGCACGGCGGAGGTGAGATACATGCGCAGGACCCCGGCCATCGGCCGTGTACCGGTACGCGACGTCCGGCCGGCCGTGGAGTGCGGCAGGCGCCCGGCGAAGGCGGTGGCCGGGGAGACCTTCCAGG
Organism: Streptomyces sp. NPDC001709; assembly: GCF_053596375.1. Classification (NCBI taxonomy): domain Bacteria; kingdom Bacillati; phylum Actinomycetota; class Actinomycetes; order Kitasatosporales; family Streptomycetaceae; genus Streptomyces; species Streptomyces sp. NPDC001709. Next base: position 132,659 of record NZ_JBSFGB010000028.1, read on the forward strand.
TGACGGCCACCGTGTTCCGAGAAGGGCACGACGCCGTGGGCGCCAATGTGGTCCTGCGCGATCCGAAGGGCCGCCGTGGCCCGTGGACGCCGATGCGTGAACTGTCCCCCGGCAGCGACCTCTGGGGCGCGGAGATCACCGCGGACGCGACGGGCCGGTGGACCTTCCGGGTGGAGGCCTGGAGCCACCCGCTGGCGACCTGGCGGCACACCGCCTCGGTGAAGGTGCCGGCCGGGATCGACATCGGCCTGGTGCTGGAGGAGGGTGCCGAGCTGTACGAGCGCGCGGCCGCCGGTGTGCCGAAGGGCCCGGAGCGAACCGCCGTCCGCGCCGCCGCGCAGGCCCTCGGCGACGACTCCCTGTCGGTGCACGAACGCCTGAAGGCTGCCCTGTCGCCCGAGATGGACGCGCTCCTGGCTCGCTATCCGTTGCGGGAGCTGGTCACCGCCTCCGACCCGATGCCGCTGCTGGTGGAGCGCGAACGCGCCCTGTACGGCTCCTGGTACGAGTTCTTCCCGCGCTC